>CAIPNN010000289.1 GCA_903866425.1 uncultured Actinomycetes bacterium | reverse complement strand
CCTCGGCCTTCGATCCCGACTTCGCGTTGACGATGGCGAATGGGGCAAAGGCGGCATCGCCCAATGCAGCGAACGCGGCATCGAGCTTTGCGGTGCGCACATCACGTGGGTCGCTCGAGGCCCAGATGGCCGCGTCATCCGCGCACGATGTGGACATGAAGAGCGCGTTCGAGATGCTGGTGACCGGTGCCGAGCCGCCGTACTCGGCCAGTGTGGCGAGGCGAATGAGCGGCCCCATGTCGCCCTTGACGGCGGCACGGATGGCGCCTGGCCACAGCCCGCGCAGGCGCGGGTTGAGATCGCCCGCGAACAGGTAGGCCGGAAGATCTCCGGGGGACCGGGGGCCACCGATGGTGCCCGTGACCGGCGTGCCGTCGGTGTTGCCGCCGGTGCCGCGCAGGCCTGCGGGGTTTGACTTCTGCACGAGCGTCGTGAGGTCGCCCACCGGGTCACTGGTGATGCCCTTGCACAGGCTGCCCGCGCACAGTTGCTTCAGCATTGGCGCCACCGACGCGAAGCTGCTCAGGTCGATGCCGTCCATGTCTGCGGGGTCCACCACTGAGTCAAGAATGAGGTGGCTCACGTTGCCGGGGAATTCCTGGGCGTAGTACTGCGTGACGTAGGTGCCGTATGAGATTCCGCCGAGGGCGATGCGCGACGCGCCCAGCGCCACACGCAGCGACTCGATGTCGAGTACCGAATCACGCGAGGTGTAGAAGATCCGGTTGGGCCCGATCTGGTCGGCGCATTGCGCCACCTGGGTGGCGTCGTCCACGCCGGCCTTCGGGGTATCGAGCGCGGCACACCGCAGCGCCCCGGTCTTGCCCGTGCCGCGCTGGTCGAACACCACGTAATCCCAGCTGGGCAGCAGCGACGGCAGGAGGTCGCTGGAACTGAGGGTTCCGGCCGACTGGCCGGGGCCACCCGCGAGCATGATGATGACGCCCTTGCTGGTGCCGCGGGCCTTGCGGCGCTGAACGGCGAGCGACAGCGTGCCCTTGGCCGGGTCGGCGTGATCAAGCGGTACCTGCAGCGTGGCGCAGCCGATTGTGGGGTTGCCCTTGCAGGCGCGGAACGCGAACGACTGGGCCGATGCGGTGCCCGCAGCGATGGCGGCAACCCCGAGCGCGGCCAGGGCCACGGCGAGCATGCGAATGGGGGAGCGGCGCGTCACGTAGCGAGTGTGCCAGACGCGATGGGTGTGGCAGGACGGCCGGGGTTCCACGTACCCTTCCGGCGATGGCACGCACCGACCCACCGCCTCCCGCCGAGCAGATCGGCAATCCCGACGTCCGCATCGCGGCAGTCGTCGCGGGGTTCCACCGTGGCATCGCCGAGAGCCTTCTTGACGGGGCCGTCACGCGCCTCGCCGAGTGCGGCGTGAGCAGCGATCGCGTGGAGGTGCACTGGATTCCCGGCGCGTACGAGGCACCCGCTGCTGCGGCCGCCCTGGCGGCCACTGGGCGCTACGACGCCATCATGGCCATGGGCGCGGTCATCCGCGGTGAGACCGCCCACTTCGAGTACGTGTGTGACGCGGCAGCCCACGGCCTCATGCGGGTGTCGCTCGACACCGGAGTGCCCTGCGCCTTCGGCATTCTCACGTGCGACACCATGGCGCAGGCAGACGCGCGCGCAGGTGGCGACAAGGGCAACAAGGGCGACGAGGCTGCTGATGCAGCCGTCGCGATGATCAACCTGCTGGCGTCCGCCCGGGCGATTGCCCCGGGAGGGACGGGCCGGTCCTAGGCGCCGGAGACGGCCTTCTGCACCTTGCCGGCCTTGAGGCAGCGGGTGCAGACGTAGGCGCGCGTCGGCGTGCCTGCGACGATGATGCGCACCTTCTGAAGGTTCGGGTCGAAGCGACGGGGCGTCGCGCGCATGGAGTGACTGCGGTTGTTCCCGAAGGAGGGACCCTTGCCGCAGGAGCTGCAGACCTTCGCCATGTCGACCGAATACCTCAGATAGTGGTTCAGATGGAGCGGCACGGGGTGCCGCGACCCGGGCACGATGCCACAACGCGGCCCGGAGTACCAGCGTGAGCGTGCCGGACGGCACATTTGGGGTGGCGCGCGCCGGGGCGGATGGCGCCGCGCATCCGCATCGGCCGGGCGCCCGGTGGTGGCATGCGCCCCTCACCGAATTGCCGGGTGTGGGTACCGCGACCGCCGATCGGGCCGCGGCAATCGGCCTTGGCGATCTGTGTGAGCTGCTCGAGCACCTTCCCTCGCGCTACCTCGCCTACGACAGCGCCCGCCCGGTGGCCGAGCTCACCGATGGGGAGGAGGCCACGGTCCGCGTGGTGCTCGATTCCATCCGCGTCATCCCCACGCGGCGGCGCGGCCTCAAGATCGTGCGCGCAAAGGTGCACGACGCCACGGGGTCAATCTCTGTCGTGTGGTTCAACCAGGGCTACCTGGCGGGGGTGCTCGAGCCCGGCGACGAGATGATGATCCGCGGCCAGGTGCGCCTGCGTCCCGATCGCCAGATCACCGTGAAGGCGCACGAGGTGCTCGGCGCGTCGTCGTCGGAGGGCCTTCACACCGAGGGGCTCGTGCCGGTGTACCCGGCCACAGAGGCGCTGCCCGCGCGGCGCCTTCGCGAGATGGTCGATACCGCGCGTCCATATGTGGGATCGGCCCCCGAGGTGCTGCCGTCGTGGATGCGGGCCCGTGTGAAGGTGGGCACGCGGGCCGACGCGCTGGCTGCCCTGCACTTCCCGCGCAACGCGCGCGAGCCGCGTTCGGCCCGCCGACGCCTCGCGTTTGAGGAACTTCTGGTGCTGCAGCTGGGGCTCATCGCCGTGCGTCGGCACGAGGAGACCGCGCGCAGGGCGCTGGCGCT
>CAIPNN010000288.1 GCA_903866425.1 uncultured Actinomycetes bacterium | reverse complement strand
CTACCTGTACCTGGGGTTCACGAACGCCGCGTCGTTCGCGCCCGCCGACACCCTGCCCATGAGCACACGGGTCAAAGCCATCATGACCCTGCAATCCGTGATCTCCCTCGGAGTCATCATCATCGTGGCTGCACGCGCCATCAGCATCCTCCACTAGGCCCCCCGTGCACTTCTTCGAGCTCGCGGCACTGTCGTCCATCTCGCCGCAGACGCTCGCCGTGACGTTGTTCCTGCTCGGCGGCAAGCAGGGGCTGAAGCACGCCTGGTTGTTCGTGGGCGGCACGCTCTTCACGTCGATCGTGGCCGGACTGGTTGTGGCGGCTGGCATCGGTGACCTCGGCATCCACCTCAGCGGTGTGGGAGGCGGTCGCCACTTCCCAGGCATCTACATCGGACTGGGAGTGGTGGTGCTCCTGTTCGCGGCGTACGTGTGGTGGCGACACACACGGGCTCGCCTGAATCCCCGCACGAAGGACCGCACGCGGGAGACCCGCCGCCTCAATCACATGGTGGAGTCATCATGGGTGGCGCTGGGCGTGGGCCTGGTGTTCGGCATGCCCGGCGTGGGGTATGCGCTCGCCCTGGCCGAGGTGAGCGGCCACAGTTGGGGCTTCATCCTCGGCGCCGTGCTCGTGTTCAGCGCGATCTCCTACAGCTGGGGGTGGATCCCCAGCGTCTGGTACATGCTCGATCGCGACCGGGCGGTGCGAATTCTCAGCAGGTTCCGCGCGGCCATCGCAACGCACGACATCGCCATCGTCACGGTGGTGCTCCTGGTCGTCGGCCTCTACCTGCTCGTCTTCGGGCTCGTCACAGGGTGACCGTGATGGTTACTCTGAACCCATGGCACCGATCCTCCGCTCACGACGCCCTCGAATCGCCCTCATCGCCCTTGGCGCTGCGGTCGCCGTCACCGCGGTTGGTGGGGGCGGCATGGTCGCGGCGGCCGTCCTCACAGAGGATGCCCCGCCATGTGAGGCATGTCGGGGCTTTGTCACGGGGCAGTTGCTCCGCGACCTTCCCAGCTCGGTGTCGTCGGGCGGCTCGCTGAGCGTCACGCTCACCCCCAAGACGCGCACCATCGCCATCGGCGGCCGCAAGGTGTCCAGCCAGACGTACGGGCCCAATCTCATGGGCGATGCCTGGGTGGTCAGTCCGGGCGATCAGCTCAATGTGAACGTCCGTAACCGCCTTCCGGTGGGGTACCTGCCCGCGGGGCAGTGGGCCGACAAGTGGTTCCAGCCCAAGGGCGGACACACCAATCTGCACGTGCACGGCATGCACGTGTCCCCCAACGCGCCATCTGACGACATCTTCCTCGACGTGCCGTCGGGGTCGGACTACCAGTACCAGTACGCCATTCCGGCCGACCACAGGCCCGGCATCTACTGGTACCACCCGCATGCGCACCGCTATGCCGATATGCAGACCTTCGCAGGGCAGGCCGGCCCGATCGTCGTGCGTGGCGGCCTCGACGATGTGCCGGGTATTGGCAACCTCCGCGACCGCAGTCTGTTCATCCAGAACACGATGGTGGTGGGAAATACCACCGTCGCGTCGCAGTCCGAGGTGCCCTCCAAGCGGGTGATCCCCGTCAACGGCCAGATTCAACCCAAGGTGGACATCCACCCTGGTGAGTCGCAGCGCCTCAGGTTGTGGAACGCCAGTACTGAGCGTTTCCTGCAGATCCGCCCCACCGGTGGTGAGTACTGGATTCTCGCCCGCGATGGCAACACGCTCACGCACCCCGTCCGCTCCACGCTGCTGCAGATGGGTCCGGGGCAGCGTCTTGAGGTTCTTGTGCGGGCGCCACGCATCGCCGGGCAGTACCCGCTCATCCAGACCTACTTCGACCAGCGGCCCACACCATTTGGCAAGCAGCCCGAGGTGAAGGTGGCCACCCTCAGCGTCGCAGGCCCGGCCCAGACTCCGCAGCCCGTGCCGCAGAACCTTTCGGTGCAGGAAGACCTGCGCGGTGCGTCCATCGCGGAGCGCCGCAGCGTGACCTTCCAGCAGAACCCGGGGATCGCCGAGGCCTATGTCAACGGCAAGGTGTTCGCGTCGCACGGCCGCATCAAGACCGTCTTCCGGATGAAGCTGGGCACCACCGAGGAGTGGATCCTCAGGAACCGCAGCCCGGAGTGGCACAACTTCCACATCCACATCAACGACTTCCAGGTGGTCGCGCGGAACGGCAAGGCCGTGACCGGGCAGCCCAACTGGCAGGACAGCGTGACGATCCCGCCCAAGGAGAGCGTGACGATCCGTCAGCGCTACACCGACTTCACCGGCCGATTCGTGTTCCACTGCCACGTGCTGGTGCACGAGGACCACGGCATGATGGCGGCGGTCGAGGTGGTGCCCTAGGCCGGAGCGGGTTCGGCCTCGAGCACCTCGGCGTGGGCGCCTGCGGTGCCGTTCTTGCCACGCGTTCCTACAAGCGTCGCTGTCAGCGCGCCCCCGACGATGAGGACGAGGCCACCGATCTCGCCCGCATCGATCGGGTTGGAGAGCAGCCACATGGAGAGCGCGATGGTCACCACCGGGGCCAGCACGCCGATGGCGCCCACCGGCGATGGTCCGATCTGGGCGAGTGCCCACGAGCGGCTGAGCTGCGGCACCAGTTGGGCCCCGAGCGCGCCAAGCGCGAGCGCACCGATCTCCGACGACGTGAAGACGAAGGCGTCAGGCCCCTCAACGATGAGGCCAACGGGCAGGGCAACCGCAGCTGCGGCAAATGCCCCGACCAGCGCCACGTCGGTGACGTTCGATCGGGCGAGCGCACGTGTCATGAAGATGAGGGACGCCGCGAATACCCAGGCCGACCCCAGCGCCAGCACCACGCCGGTGGTGTTCCAGGTGATTCCGCTCGCGTAGAAGATCGCACCGGCCACGATGAGGCCCACCGCCAGCACAACGCCGCCGGAGGGCAGCGCCCGCTCAACGAAGATGGCGAGCACGACCACCGCCAGCGGAGCCGTCATTGACAGCGCTGTGCTCGCTGCACCGCCGATGAGGGGGACGGCCTGGAGGAAGAGGGCGAGGTTGGCGACGTAGATGGCGCCGGCGACCGCTGCGAGGGCGAATCCCGTGCGCGTCGTGGCGCGCGGTGGCGTGCGCGCCAGCCGCAGCATCAAGAGCCCCAGTGCAGCCCCGAGTGAGAGCATGCCGGAGTTGACGAACGGTGTGTCGTGGTTGATGGCCAATTGATTGGTCGCGATGCCCGAGATACCGGCGATGATCATGAAGACTCCGAAGAGCATCGCCACCATTGACGCCGGCCGGGCCACGCCCTCGGCAGACTGCCGGAACCCGGCGAGCATGAGCGCCGCCAGGGTGAACAGGGTGACGGCGAGCATCACGTTGGCTGCCTGCTCGCCATCTTCAATGCCACCGAAGGGCGCGAGGCCGCGCGCGGCGCCGGACAGCGCGGCGGCGGTGATGATCGCCATAGCCAGGGTGCTCCAGCGCGGTCCCCGGCGTGCCGCGAGCGCGAGCGCTGCGAGCAGCGCGATCGGCACCAGAACGCCGACGCCCCAACCGAACCCCAGCACCGCACAGACGGTCACCAGCGCCGTGCCGGTGAGCGCGCCGGCGTCGTGGAGGTCTGCCCGCACGTCCGCGCGGTTCACCACCCACGCCATCGCAAGGCCCCCTGCCACGAGGTAGCCGCCGAGATAGCCGAGGATCAGCCAGCCGAGGAGGATGGGCTGCCGGTCATCGGCGGGAACACCACCATGCGCCAGCACCGCAATCAGACTGAACGCCGCAGCGGCCACTGCGAGGACGGTCGCGATTCCGGCATAACGGAGAACCTCGGCGAGGTTGCCGACGCCGGTCTTGCTCCGGCGCACCCAGGTGGTTCCGAGCAGCACGATGATCAGGTGAACCGCGGTCGAAAGGATGATGAGTGTCCAGGCACGCTCGCGCATGAGGAGCTGACCAGCCAGGTCGCCCACGACGAATCCGGGCCACAGCGACCGGCCCCATCGCACGAGCACGGCCGTGCCGATTCCCGGAGTCAGCAGCATCGGGCTGATCATGAGGTCGGTCAGCGCGATGGCATACGAGCCAAGTGCCGCGAAGAGCGTGGCCACCGCGAGTGCGCTCGTCAGCACCCACCAGTGTGGCGACCTGAACTGCGCAGATCGGGGAATCAGGGAATCCACGGAGGCCCATCATGCCTGCAACACGAAGGGCCCGCCACACATGTGAACGGACCCTTCGGAATAGCGGGGGCAGGATTCGAACCTGCGACCTTCGGGTTATGAGCCCGACGAGCTACCAGACTGCTCCACCCCGCGGCGGTTTCGTGAATGTAGCACTGGGCATGTACCCGCGCGATGTGAGGGTTCCGTAACGAATACCTATCGCGGTGACACATCCACTGGACACGGCGCGACGCCGACCTATGGTGGAACTGCGGCCGCAGTGGCCGCTCCTGATCGACTTCGACGGGAGGATGAGACCCCGATGACAATGACCGTACGCAAGCGAATCGTCATGATCGCCCACGACAACCGCAAGCGCGACATGCTCGACTGGGCCCGCGCCAACTATGCGGTACTGCGTCAGCACGACCTGCACGCGACGGGAACCACCGGGGGGCTGATCTCGGACGACCTGGGCCTCGAGGTCCATCGGTTTCTGTCCGGCCCGCTCGGCGGCGACCAGCAGGTGGGTGCGTGGCTGGCCGAGGGTCGCCTCGACATCGTCATCTTCTTCTGGGACCCGCTTGAGCCGCAGCCCCACGATGTGGATGTGAAGGCGCTG
>CAIPNN010000287.1 GCA_903866425.1 uncultured Actinomycetes bacterium | reverse complement strand
GTAGATGTGAATGCGGCTGGCGTACGACCCACCCCAGGGTGAGGGCGTTTTCTGCAGCATGCGCATGGCGTTGGCCAGTCGCACGCCCGGGTTGTTCGAGTTGGGACGCGTGCTCGATGGCGACTGCGAATAGGTCTGCGTCAGTTCGTCGATGCTCGCCATGTGGGCGCCGCAGGTGTTGAAGCCCGCGGGTGTGGTGCAGGTCTTGTCAACGGCGGCCCGCAGGGTGGCGGCCATGGCCTGCGCGCTCGGCTCAAGCGCCAGCTCGGCGGCCTTGACCTTGGTGATGCGCTGTGACGAATTGTTGCCGAGGGCCGCACGCGGCTCTGACGACGACGGCTCCTGACGGAAGATCCACGGCAGGAACCGCATGGTCATCGACGGCCCGAGCGTGGTGGCCACGCCCTGATCGGTGTCGTACAGAATCGAGATGCGGCGGCTCACCGACATGCGCACCACGGTGGGTGCCTGCCCGGGGGCCGTCAGCACGTTGACCAGCGGTCCGTGCGTGGCCATCGGGTCGGTGGCGAGCCCCCAGCTCTGTACCTGCTGCGTGGTGCCGCTGGCCAGTGACACCACTGCAAGGGTGGCCGTGACAGCGCCCATCAGGATGTGTCGGATGGGCATCACGTTGCCCACCCTAGCCCCATGGCTCAGGCTATGGCAGCCACTGGTTCTTCAGTCGCGCGAGCGTGCCGTTCTGCTTCACGATGGCCAGGCCCTTGTTGAAGGCGTTCCGCAGATTGGTCTGGTCCTTGGTGAAGGCGAAGGCGAGCTTGCCGGGCTGGTTGATGATTGCCGGCAGGTCGAACTTGCCGTTGTTGTGCAGCACGTACCAGTCGGACTGCGCGTAGTCGTTCACCACCGCATTGATGCTGCCGCGAAGGAGTGCCTGATAGGCGCTGGTCTGGTCGGGGAAGAGCACCTCAATCACATTGCCCGGCAGGGATTTCAGGTACGTGGCCGAGGTGCTGCCCTTGAGCGCCCCCACGGTGAGGTTGGTCAGGTTGCCACCTGCGCCGTACTTCTTGCCCTGGGCCGTCACCACCGCGAGGTCCGCGTTCAGGTACGGGGTGCTGAAGATCATCTGCTTCTGACGGGTGGGGGTGATGGTGAGGCTCGACGCGGCCATCGGCACCTGACCAAGGGTGACCGCGCTGATCTCGGCCGAGAGGTTCTGCGACACACGCCATTCGAGGGCCTTGATACCCGCGGCCTTGGCCGCGGCGTTGGCCAGCTGCACATCGAACCCCGTGAGCTTGCCGTTCTTCCTCAGTTCGAAGGGCGGGTTGGGGAGGATGGTTGCCACCTCAACCTTGGCGGGCACGGCGGGTGCCGCGGTGGCGGTGGACGCCACGACCGCCCCACCTACCGCGAGGCCAGCAAGAACAGTGATTGCAACGGGTGTGCGACGCACGGGAACCTCCGGGAGGACTCAGGACACCTGAAACCTAACGGGGGCCGCCACGGAGGGCGACCCCCGGTTTCATCAACTGGCGTACGCCTCCACCGGCAGGCACGAGCACACGAGGTTGCGGTCGCCGTGCACGGAGTCGATACGGCCCACCGGCGGCCAGTACTTGGCACCCGCGATGCCCACCGCGGGGAAGCCCCCGAGCTCACGCGGGTACGGGCGGTTCCAGTCGTCGGTGGCAATGTCCTCCGCCGTGTGCGGTGCGTGGCGCAGCGGGTTGTCGTCAACATCCCATTCGCCGGCCTCCACGTGTGCGATCTCCTCGCGGATGCTGATCATGGCGTTCACGAAGCGGTCGAGTTCGGCAAGCGACTCACTCTCGGTGGGCTCCACCATCAGCGTGCCGGCCACCGGGAACGACATCGTGGGGGCGTGGAAGCCGTGGTCCATCAGGCGCTTGGCCACGTCGTCCACGGTCACACCGCAG
>CAIPNN010000286.1 GCA_903866425.1 uncultured Actinomycetes bacterium | reverse complement strand
GGGATCGGCCCCCGAGGTGCTGCCGTCGTGGATGCGGGCCCGCGTGAAGGTGGGGACGCGGGCCGACGCGCTGGCTGCCCTGCACTTCCCGCGCAACGCCCGCGAGCCGCGGTCTGCCCGCCGACGCCTCGCGTTTGAGGAGCTGCTGGTGCTGCAGCTGGGGCTCATCGCCGTGCGTCGGCACGAGGAGACCGCGCGCAGGGCGCTGGCGCTTCGCGGCACCGGGGAGATCTCGGGCGCGGTGCGTGGGGCGCTGCCGTTCACCCTCACCCGCGAGCAGGAGCGGGTGGCCCGTGAGGTGTCGCGCGATATTGCGCGTGATCAGCCCATGCGCCGCCTGCTGCAGGGCGAGGTGGGTGCCGGCAAGACCGTGGTGGCCGCGCTCGCCTGCGCGCAGGCGGTTGAGGCCGGTGCGCAGGCGGCGATCCTGGTGCCCACCGAGACGCTGGCCGAGCAGCATCTGCGCACGCTCGACGCCATGCTGGCCCCGGCCGGTATTCAGCCGGTGCTCATCACCGGCAACGTGCCCAAGGCCGAGCGCGAGCGGCGCGAGATGGCGGTGGCCACGGGCACCGCGCAGGTGGTGGTGGGCACACAGGCATTGCTGATGGGCAGCGTCACATTCCACCGGTTGGGGCTTGTGGTGGTTGACGAGCAGCACCGGTTCGGTGTGGAGCAGCGTCAGGCACTTGCCGATCAGTCAGTGGACGACGACGCGTCGGCACACCTGCTGTACATGACCGCCACACCCATTCCGCGCACGCTTGCCCTCACGGCCTACGGCGACCTTCGGGTGTCGTCCATTCGCGGACGCCCGCCCGGCCGCAGTGACATCGCCACACGGTGGGTGCGTGATGCCGAGCGCGAGATGGCCTACGACGACGTGCGGGCCGAACTGCGCCGGGGGCGGCAGGCGTATGTGATCTGCCCGCTGGTGGAGGATGGCGAGTCGGGCATCAGGGCGAAGTCGGCCACGGCCGAGTTTGCACGGTTGCGCGATGGCGCCTTCGCGGGATTTCGCGTGGGCCTGGCACACGGCGCAATGAAGCCCGACGAGCGCCGCGCGGCCATGGCGGCCTTCGCTGCGGGCGACACCGACGTGCTGGTGGCAACCACCGTGGTTGAGGTGGGCATCGACGTGCCCAACGCCACGGTCATGCTCATTGAGGATGCCGACCGGTTTGGCCTGGCCCAGTTGCACCAGCTGCGCGGGCGCGTTGGCCGTGGCGAGTTCCCCGGGCAGTGCCTGGTGTTTGCCGAGCCCACTGGGGAGGAGGGCGTGCGACGGCTCGAGGCGCTGGTGCAGACCAACGACGGCTTCCGGCTCGCAGATATCGACCTGGACATCCGCGGGGAGGGCAGCATCATGGGCCTTCGGCAGTCGGGCCCCACCGACCTGCGATTTGCACGGCTCTCGCGCGATCGCCGCACGCTTGCGCAGGCACGGCAGGTGGCGCGGGCCACGCTCAGGCGCGATCCGCATCTGGCACAGCCCGAGCACGCGTTGCTCGCGCAGGCCGTGCGCCGCGCATTCCCCGATATGCCCCGGCTGCTGGACGCCTGATGCGGATCGTCGCCGGAGAGTTCCGTGGACGACGCCTGGTTGCCCCGCCAGGCACGGGCACGCGTCCCACGTCGGACCGGGTGCGCGAGTCGCTGTTCTCCATTCTCGGTTCGGTTGACGGC
>CAIPNN010000285.1 GCA_903866425.1 uncultured Actinomycetes bacterium | reverse complement strand
CGTCGGGGGTGCCCACCACCCACGAGCCTGCCTCGATCATCTGGTCAACGGCCTTGTCCTTCGGGCCGGGCACCGGGGCGGTGAGCCTCACGTATCACCACCCGCTGATGGTGGCCGACCGCATCGTGTTGCTCGACCACCTCACGCGCGGGCGCATCAACTTCGGCGTGGGACCAGGTGGTCACCTGTCGGATGCCGCAATGCTCGGTATTCCCACCGCCGAGATCCGCGACCGCATGGAGCAGTCGCTCGAGGCGATTCTGCACCTGCTCACCTCGACGGAGCCACTCACCGCGAGCGGCCCGGGGTGGGAACTGCACGATGCCGTGCTGCAACTGCGCCCCTACCAGCGCCCCCACCCCCCACTTGCCATCCCCTCGCTCGAGTCGCCGTTCGGCATGGCGCTGGCCGGCCGCGTGGGCGCTGCACCGCTGTCGCTGTTCTTCGGCGCCTCTGATCTCGCCGCACAGTGGGCCATCACCGAGGAATCCGCGGCGCGCGCCGGACGCACTGCCAACCGCGACGACTGGCGCGTGGTGGTGCCCGTGCATCTGGCCGAGACGCGCGAACAGGCCATCGAGGAGGTCCGCGCCGGGAGTGGCGAGTGGATGTTCGAGTACGTGCAGGCGCTCACCGGTCGCCCTGCCCCGGTGCCCGGCCCGAAGGACAAGGCCGTTGACCAGATGATCGAGGCAGGCTCGTGGGTGGTGGGCACCCCCGACGACCTCACCGCGTTCATCCACGGCCTACAGGAGCGCACCGGCGGGTTCGGTTCATTCCTCATCTGGGGCCACGAGTGGGCGGGGCCTGAGGCCACGCGGCGCTCGTACGAATTGCTCGCCCGTCATGTGATGCCGGTGTTCGACGGCTCGCTGGATGGCCTCAACGCCTCGGGGGACATCGCCCGGGCCAGGGCGTCCGCCCTCCATGAGGAGCGAGTGCGCGGCGTCGATGCGGCGCGGGCAAAGTACGACCGGGATCGCCCGCCGGGCTGATGCGGTTCGCCGGTGCGGGGCACCGGGCCGGTGGTACGTTCGGGGCATGACCTACGCGCGCGCAAGACTCTTGGTGGGCATCACCGGCGTCGGCGTGTGGGTGGTCATTGCAGCTGCCTTTCTCGCGCTGGGTGGGGCGGATCTCCTCCCCGACGAGAACGCGTCCGCGAGCACGCAGGTGCTCACCATCGCCGCGGTGCTCGCCACGTATGCCCTGATCAGCCTGCCGTTCGACCTCCTCGGTGGCCGATTGCTTCCGAAGCGCTTCGGGCGTCCTGCTCCAGAGCCGGCCCGATTTGCTGCCGTCTGGCTGCGCGGAGTGGTGGTGCAGTCGGTCGTCATGTCCGCATCGGTGGCCCTCATCATCCTTGTCGGGCGAGGCGGCGGCGACGGCGCGGCGCTCGGCGTGATCGCTGCCCTTGCACTCGTCATCGGCATCGCGCGCCTGCCACTGGCACGACTGGTCGCGGCCATCGGCCGCCCGAGCCCGCTCCCGGGCTTTCCCGGCTCGGAGGTCGTCGTGGCCAGTGATCCCGGATTCACCGGCGGTATCGTCGGCCCGCGTGGTCATAACGTCGTGCCGGCGGCATGGCCGGATGCGCTCGGTGACGCGCTACGCGTGGAAGTGACGCGGCGGCGGTCGCAGGCGGGCGCCTCGTACTGGCTCGGCATTCTCGTGGCAGCCGCATGGACCACGGCAGGGGCAGCGATCGCGTTTTCGCTGCCGGGCGCGGGTTCCCAGGCCGTCGGCCCCGTCGTGACGATGGGCGCGTGGTTCACCATCTGGTCATTCGTCGGGCTGCTGGTGCTCCCAACCGTCAGCCGACCCGCCGTGCGAGCGGCCGACGCCGCCGCCGCGCGCGAATGGCCGGCAACGGCCGTCGCGCAGGTCATCACCACGCTCGATGCACTGCAGGACGACGAGCCGGAGCGCAGCGGCATCGTGGAGACCATCTTCCACCCGATTCCCGGGGCGGCAATGCGCGTGGCGCACCTTTCGCCGACCACAACGGGTCCCCGGCCAGCGAATGTGGCGCGGCTCGCCCTTCCCATGTCGTGGTGCTGTCTCGGACTGCTGGGGCGCGCAGTGCACTGCAACGCCGGAAGGCCCGAGTTGTGGGTGCTGCTCCCAACGGACTGACGATGCGCTCCCCCACACGGGGGCTCCGCCTCAGCCCCCCGTGACGTCCAGGCGATTCAGCGCCGCGACGTTGCGCACGTCGAAGTCGTCCTCACCCCACGGCTCGGCGAGGAATGCCTCAAGCGTCTCGAGTGCCACACCCGGCGCGGTTGCCCGCATTGAGAACACGAGCACGTTCGCGTGGTTGTACTTCCTGGCCAACCGCGCGGTCTCGGCGTCGCCACACAGGGCCGCGCGAATACCGCGCACCTTGTTGGCCGCCATACACGCGCCGGTGCCGCTCCAGCAGAACACCACCGCGGTGTCGGCATCGCCGTCGGCCACCGGCCGCACCGTAGCCTCGCTCACATCCACCCACTCGTGCTCATCGCCGTCCATCAGCGGCCCCACCAACGTGAGCGAATGGTCGTGCTCGGCCAGCCACTGAATCACCGCATCAGTCACCGGCTGCCGCATGTCGGACCCCACAGAGATACGCATGGATTGGATGGTATCCCGCCCGGAAACGCCGCGCGCCGACGCCCGGGCGCGGGTTGAACCCCGACGGACAACTCGCGGATAGCCGTGAGCCGCCGGGGGTGATGGGGGTGCCGACTACCGCAGCGGTCGGTGCAGCGTGCCGCCAGGGG
>CAIPNN010000284.1 GCA_903866425.1 uncultured Actinomycetes bacterium | reverse complement strand
GCGCCGTTGATGCGCGCCGCCTCGAGTACCGAAAGCGTGCCTCCGATGTTCACATCGGCGTCGAACGCGGGGTTCTCGATGGCCTTCCGCACGTCGGCCTGTGCCGCCATGTGGAAGATGGTGACCGCGCCGCTCTCGCGCGCGACTTCCGCGACGGCATCCGCATCACGAATGTCCACCTCGTGGAAGGTGGCCGCACCGTTGAGGTTGCGCCGGTGTCCGGTGGCCAGATTGTCGACCACATGCACCTGCCGGCCGGCCGCGACCAGGGCGTCCTGCAGGGTGGAGCCGATGAATCCGGCGCCGCCGGTGACGATGACAGGGCCCGTCGGAGCCACTGCTAGCCTCGCCTCGTCATGAGCAACGTCGCCTGCGTCATCGGGAAGTCCTTGGTCGACCAACGATCGCGGCGCAGCATGGCGGCCGCATGGCCACCACGCAAGGGGTCGCGTTGAGCGCCACCGACGACGGCCCACTGCCCGACGTACTCGCGCGGCTAGCGCATGATGCTCCCCCACCCCCGACGCGCATCGCAACGAGCGTGGCCACACGCATTACGGGAGT
This sequence comes from uncultured Actinomycetes bacterium, assembly GCA_903866425.1. Taxonomy (GTDB): domain Bacteria; phylum Actinomycetota; class Thermoleophilia; order Miltoncostaeales; family Miltoncostaeaceae; genus SYFI01. The sequence goes on along the minus strand of CAIPNN010000284.1, from coordinate 1,890 downwards.
GGTGCTCTCTGCGCTCATCTTCGTGGTGGTCATCCTGATGGGAACGGGCCAACTGCTGTGAACGGACGCTTCATCTCGCTTGAGGGCGTGGACGGATCGGGCAAGAGCACCCAGGCGTCGATGCTCGCCGACGCCCTGCGCGATCGAGGGCACGACGTTGTGGCGGTGCGCGAGCCCGGGGGCACCGCGCTCGGGGAGGACATCCGCGAGATCGTCCTCGGGCCCGACGCCATGAGCCCGTGGGCCGAGGCGCTCCTGTTCGCAGCCGCCCGAGCCCAGTTGGTGGCCGACGTCGTTCGCCCGGCGCTTGAGGCCGGCCGATGGGTGGTGGCCGACCGCTTTCTCGACTCCTCACTCGCCTATCAGGGCACCGCGCGCGGGCTCGGCATCGATCAGGTGGTGCAGGTGAACGCTCCGGGGATCGGCGACTGCATGCCTGACCTCACGATCATCCTCGACCTCGTGCCCTCGTCGGCCAGTGACCGCCGCGCCGGACGAGCGAGTGTTGACCGCATCGAAGGCGAGGGTGAGGCGCTCCAGGAGGCAGTTGCGGAGGGCTACCGCGAGGTTGCCCGGATCTTTCCCGAGCGCATTGCGCTCATCTCGGCCGATGGCAGCCTCGACGAGGTGCACACCCGTGTGCTCGCCGCCGTGATTGGCGGCACATGAGTTCCATCAGCGTTCCGGGTCAGCCGCTCGCCGAGCGCATTCTTGCCGCGTCAGCCGATCGCCCATCTCCCCCACAGCAACTCCTGCTGCATGGCCCCGTGGGCGCCGGGAAGCATCGTGCGGCCCGTTCATTCGCGTGGGCCATCGTCGACCCGGGCGGCACGCATCACCCCGACGAGGAATCGCTCGACATCGACACCGCCCGGGCCTCGGGAAATGTGCTGCGCATGGATGAGCAGCTGGAGGCGCAGCTTCTGGCCCTATCGGCGAAACCATCCGTTGGTGAGCGCCGCGTGCTGATTATCGACGGCGCCGACGAGATGCAGGACCGCACCGGCGCGTCGCGCATCCTCAAGATTCTGGAGGAGCCTCCCCCGCTCTCCCACATCATTCTCATCACCGAGAACCCGTCGCGGCTGATGCCCACCATCCGGTCCCGGTGCATGGCCGTCCCATTCCGCAACCCCGGGTGGGCAGTGGTCGCCCAGGAACTGGAGTCGCGCGGTGAGGAGGCCCCGGAGGCGCGGGCACGGGCGCGGGCCGATGGGCTTCTTGCGCTGCAGGTGGGGCCCTTCGAGCGGCGTCTCCGCTCGCTCGGCGCCGACCTGGGCATCTCGGTGCTCGAGTCATCCGGGGGCGGGCTGGAGGTGGTGCACGACATCCAGAGCGCCATGGAGGCTGCCGCAGGCGAGCATCCCAGTGACGAGTTGGTTCAACTGCGCGCTGCCGCAGCGGAGCTCGACGGCAAGCGTGGCGGCAAGACGGCGGCGAAGAAGGCCGAGGACCAGGAAAAGCGCGAGCGACGGCGCCTTGTGACTGAGGGCTGGCGCCACGTGCTCGACGGCCTCGCCGCCGTTCTTGCCGACGCCTTGGCCGTGGCCACGGGCACCCCGTCCTCGGTGCGGCATGAGAACTTGCTTGACCGTCTCCTGGCTGTGGCCCACCCCGAACGGCGCGTCGAGATTGAGCGCTGCCTCGCGGAGGTGCAGCACACCCGCGCCGGCCTCGGGCTGAACCCGATGGTCGACCTGTGGGTGGAGGGCCTGCTTGACCGTATGGCGATGGTGCGCCGGGGGTCGGAGCCGCCCGCGCCTGCCCCGGGGCGTCTGGTGGCCTAGAGCGCCGGCTGCCAGACCATCAGTACGAGCACGGCAACCGCGAGCAGTGCAGCAATCCAGTTGGTGATCAGCGCCGCCCGGTCGTTGAGCAGACGCCGCATCT
>CAIPNN010000283.1 GCA_903866425.1 uncultured Actinomycetes bacterium | reverse complement strand
CCACGGGCGCGTCAGGCGTTCTGGCGCCAACTGGCGTGGCGCGACTTCTACACCCATCACATGCAGCGGCATCCGGTGGTGGCGGGTGCCGCGCTGAAGGAGCACTTCCGGGACATCGAATGGGATGACGCACCGGAACTGCTCGAGGCGTGGCGTGCGGGCCGTACGGGATTCCCGCTGGTTGACGCCGGCATGCGCCAGATGGCTGCGACGGGCTGGATGCACAACCGCGCGCGCATGGTGTGCGCGAGCGTGCTGGTGAAGGACCTGCTGCTCGACTGGCGCCGCGGCGAGGCCGTGTTCATGCGTGGCCTGCTTGATGGCGACCCGGCCAACAACAACGGTGGGTGGCAGTGGACGGCGGGTACCGGCACCGATGCTGCGCCGTACTTCCGCGTGTTCAATCCGTTTCTTCAGGCCAAGCGGTTCGACCCCACCGGTGCCTACGTGCGTCGCTGGGTGCCCGAACTCGCCGAGGTGCCCGACCGCTACATCCACGAGCCGTGGACCATGCCGCAGGCCGAGCAGGATGCCGCCGGGTGCCAGATCGGCACGGACTACCCGGCGCCGATTGTTGATCATGCAACGCGTCGCGTTGAGGCGATTGAGCGGTACAAGGCCGCCGGTGGACGATATGAGGAGGCCGCGTGAGCGGACGGGGGAATGGTCGCAAGGTGATGCTCACGGGTGCCACCGGGTATGTCGGTGGTCGCCTGCTGCACCGTCTGGAGAACGCCGGCTTTGAGGTGACCTGCCTCGCCCGTCGACCTGAGGTGCTCGCCCCAAAGGTGGGCCCCGACACGCATATCGTGCAGGGCGACCTGGTGACGGGTGCGGGTCTCGACGAGGCCATGGCTGGTGCGGACGTGGCCTACTTCATGGTGCACTCGATGGGTGCGCACGGCGACTTCCTGGCCGCCGACCGCGCTGCCGCGCGCAACTTCGGAGATGCCGCCAGGCGTCAGGGTGTGCGTCGCATCGTGTACCTCGGTTCGCTCGGATCGGGCGAGCACATGTCGCCGCACCTCGAAAGCCGGCAGGAAGTGGGGCGCATCCTCCGTGAGTGCGGCGTGCCCGCGATCGAGCTGCGGGCCTCGGCCATTGTCGGCTCCGGGTCGCTGTCGTTCGAGATGGTGCGCGCACTGGTCGATCGCCTGCCGCTGATGGTGTGGCCAAAGTGGGTGGACACGCCCACGCAGCCCATCGGCATCGAGGACGTCCTTGAGTACCTCGTGCAGTCGCCCGACGTCGACCTGCCCGAGAGCATGGTTGTGGAGATCGGCGGCACCGATCGCGTGTCGTACGGCGATCTGCTGCGCGCGTACGCGCGCGCCATCGGGCTCAGGCGCCTGTTCATCCGCGTGCCGGTGCTCACGCCCCGCCTCTCGAGCCTGTGGCTCGGTTTGATCACGCCGGTGTACGCCCGCGTGGGGCGCGAACTGGTGGAGGGGCTCAAGGCCCCCACGGTGGTCGAGGACGACCGTGCGCTTCGCATGTTCTCGATCAAGCCCATGGGGATGGACGAGCAGATCGCCCGGGCGCTCCTCAACGAGGACAGCGAGTTTGCCGAGACGCGCTGGTCGGACGCCATGTCGTCGCTGGGTCAGGATGATCTGGCATGGGGCGGCGCCCGGCGGGGATCGCGCATGGTGGATGCCCGCTCGGCCTTTGTGCCCGTGTCACCACACCGCGCATTCGCCCCGATTCAGCGCATCGGCGGCGAGCAGGGCTGGTACCACGCCGATTGGATGTGGGAGATCCGGGGCTTTCTCGACCTGCCCTTCGGCGGTGCGGGCACCCGACGTGGACGCCGTGACCCCGAGCACCTTGCAGTCGGCGAGACGCTCGACTTCTGGCGCGTGGAGGCCATCGAACCCGATCACCTGCTGCGTCTGCACGCCGAGATGGCCCTGCCCGGGCGCGCATGGCTGCAGTTCGAGGTGCGCGAGGTGCCGAATGGGTCGGTCATTCACCAGACCGCCCTGTACGACCCGCGCGGCGTGTTCGGCCGCTTGTACTGGTACGCGGTCTGGCCGTTTCACAAGTTCGTGTTCGGGGGCATGCTCAAGAACATCGGCAAGGCCGCCCGGCGTGAGCCCGTGGAACAGGACGCGGCCTGATGAAGGTTGCCGTCGTCGGCGCCGGCATTGCCGGCCTTGTTGCGGCGCGCGACCTGGCGGCTGCAGGCCACGACGTCGTCGTCATCGAGAAGAGCCGTGGCCTCGGGGGGCGCATGGCGGCCAGGCGCGTGGAGGCCACTGTGGTCGATCACGGGCTGCCGGTGCTGGAGGTCCCGCCCGACGGCATCATGGACGCGCTTGTGGCGCAGGTGGCGCCGGGCGCGGTGCCGCTTGATGGCGACGCCCTCGCGTGGCCGGCGGGCATGACCGTTCTGCCCAAGGCGATGGCGGCAGCCGTACCCACCGGGGGCTCGGTCGAGATGATGCTGGGCGTCCGCGTGGCGGCGCTGCGTGCGGCCGGCGATGCCATCGAGGTGGCGCAGGACCAGGGCAACACCATCGGCACCTTCGATGCCGTGATCATCACCGCCCCGGCCCCGCAGGCGGTGGAATTGCTGGAGCAAAGCCCCGAGCCGGCGCGCGCCGATGCGCTCCGCGATGTGCAGTACGACCCGGCCGTGATGGTGCTGGCCGGGTTCGCCATGGATGAGCCCGGGTGGGTGGCGGCGCGCCCCGATTCGGGCCCGGTTGCCTACGTCACCAATGAGGCGGTGAAGGGCCGTCCACCGGTGGACGGCGTCGTGCCGACGGTGGCGCGGCTGCGACCCGACGCATCGGAGACGCTGTTCGACGCGAGCGACGAGTCGGTGCTGACCGACGCGATCCCCGCCATTCGCACGGTGCTTGGCCCCGGCACCCCGGAGCCGTCATGGAGTCAGGTGAAGCGCTGGCGCTACTGCGTTGCCAGGTCGCGCATTGACCAGGCCGATGCCAACCCTGCGGGGTCGCGCATCATCGTGGCGGGCGATGCCGTGGCGCCCGGTCCCACCGTGGAGGACGTCGCGCGGACCGGTGAATGGGCCGCGCGACGCCTCATCACGGGATAACTACGCCTCGTCGGTGACGTCCGCCGCGGGCTCGTCGGCGGGCGCTGCGGGCTCTGCCTCCATGTTGGGGGCGCTGCCGGGCGCTGCCACCGCGGGGTCATCCGTTGCGGGCGGCGCCGGGTAGGAGATCTCCTCCACCCGCTCCACCGCGCCCGAGTCGCCATCTGCTGAGTAGGCGTTCTTCAGCGTGTTGAGCAGCTCGGCAGCCTCAGGCTTGCCATTCTGCTGGGCCGCCTCGAGCACCGTCTCAGCCTCCTCGAGCATCTCGAGATCGATGAGCACGCGCCCAAAGGTGTACTGCACCCCGCCGTTGGCGGGCACTGCCTCAACGGCTGCGCGGCCTGCCGACTCCGCCCCCGCGAGGTCACCGGAGTCGCGAAGAGCGTTGATGAGGCTGATGCGGGCGTCGCTGCGCTGCGGGTCGGCGTCGATTGCGCGACGCAACAGGGCGACGGCGCGGTCGGTCTCGCCAATGCCGCGCAGTGCGGCACCGGCGCGGGCGAGCGTGTCGGCCGACCCGTCAATCTCGACGGCGCGGTCGGCGAAGGCGATGGCCACGGCGGTGTTGCCGTCGGCACCCTCCAGGCCGCGGAGCGCCTCTTCGGCATCCGTCACCTGCGTGGCCTGCAGCACAGCCTGAGCCGCGTCGGTGGCCTTGGGCGCAGCGGCCTTCTTCTTGCGGGGCGCGGGTGCCTTCTTCGGCGGCTCGGGCTCCTGCACCACCACACGGCGTGCCTCGCGTCGGGCCAGCTCGTCACGGGCCTCGTGCAGCTTGCGCACGCGCTGGCGCGCCTCGATGGCGCGCTCAGCAGCAGCAGCCTTGCGGTCGAGCGCGGCGTCGTACTCGGCGCGGATCTCGGGGTCGTCGATGAGCGCACGCTCGCTCCAGGCGATCCAGTGCATCTCTGCATCGCGGGCTGCGGCACGCATTGGTGTCTCTTCTGCCCACTCCGTGCGCTTCGCAAGTGCGGCGCGGATGTCGGCCTCGCCCGCATCACGCGGGATGTCGAGCATTTCGTAGAGGTCGCGCTCCATCAATGCGCGTACCAGCGCCGCGCGCTTGGGATCCGTCGTCGCCACTGCCACTCCTAGCGCTTTGTCTTGAAGGACACCGTGGTGCCCGGAGACGTCTTCTTGCCACCATTGATGGCGACGGCCTGCACCTTGTAGGTGGTGTTCCGCTTCAGGCCAGAGACGTTCATGTACATGGTCTTGAGGGGCACGCGTGCCGCGACCAGACCGAGGGTCTTGGTCACGGTCCTGCCCCTGCCGGTGATCTTGAGATTGACGCGTACGGCCACGCCGTTCGGGGCCACCATCGCGCCAATCCTGGCGCTGGTTGCACGGATTTGCTTGACGGGCATCGTCCTCACATCGGCGCGGGTGTTGTACGAACCCGCTGCGATCAGCGCGGTGGGCGCTGCGATCGCCGTGGCGGCCAGTGCCACCGCCGCGATCCGTGTGGTCTTCAGTGCCCGTGTCGTCATCCGCGCTCCCGGTCGTATCACCTGCCCGCGGCATGGTAGGCGAGCGAGCACCCCCGGTGTCCCCGGGGCGTCATGGTCAGTTGGCCCTTGGCAGCAGGCGGGCGATCATCAGGAGCCCCGCGGCCACAATTGCCGCCACCACGATGCACACGCCCAGGAAGGGCATGAAGGCCGAGAGCACACCACCGATGATCGGCCCGAGCACGAATCCGACGGCGAATACCATGACCATGGCCCCGGAACTGATGCCGTAGCTGCCTGCCTCGCCCATGTCGTCCACTGCCGCGGTGAAGAGGGGGCCGGCCGGGGCCGCCATGATGGCCGTGCCGAACAGGGTGATAGCGGCGGCGATGGTGACCCACCACGCGGGGCCAATCGCCATGAGGGGCAGCGCGATGACGGCCATGATTCCTCCGGCGAGGATGGGTGTGCGGCGCCCGGCGATGTCGGACCACCGGCCACCGAGGGGCGCACCCAGAAAGAGCGTGGCGATCGACAGCGAGACCACGAGCCCCACGCCGGCCGTGCTCAGCATGAGGCGCTCGGAGAGGTCCAACGGAAACAGTGACTCCGCCATTCCCTCCACGATTGCCAGCAGGATGAGCGCAATGGCCCCCGCCCGGGCGCCGGGAGATGTGGAGAGCCCCTTGAGCGCCCGGAACATTCCCGGGGTCGGCCCCCCGCGTGTGACCGTCTCCGGAACGGTGAGCGCCCACACGATGAGCGCCACCGGGAACGCCACGAGAATCAGGAACGTCTCGGTGATGCCGATCCACTCGATGAGCAGCCCGGAGAGCAGCGGTGCCATGAGGCCGGCACCCCCACCTGCGGTTTCCGCGAGGCCCAACCGGAATCCCAACTGGTCGGGCGGGTACACGTCGCTCACATAGGCGAGGGCACCGGTCCAGGTGATGGCGCTGGCGCCACCCAGCACGGCACGGGCCACGGCGAGCGACCACGGGTCGGCCGCCAGTGCAAACCCAACCCCCGCCAGGGCCAGCAAGACCGCACCGGCAAGGATGGCCACGCGGCGCCCCAGGCGGTCAACCCACCGGGCGGCGAATGGCGCCACACACAACTGCGCCACGGGAAATGCCGCGAAGATGAGCGCCACGCCGGTATCGGACAGGCCCATCTCGCGCTGGAACTCGGGCAGCGCGGGGACGATGGCGCTGAACATGAGCGTGTCGACGGCGATTGCCGCCATGGCGAGCGCGAATACCCGGGTGCGATGGGGGTGGGGCAGGGCCATGGCGTTCATCGGCAGGAACGGTAGCGGTGTGAGGGTGCCGCACCAGACCGCGAAACCACTCGCAACGTGCAACCATCAGCGGTACATGAGCGACATTCTTTCCATCACCGCGCCCAGCCCGCCACTTCGCGACCCCGTCGTCGTCACCGCCTTCCGCGGCTGGAACGACGCCGCCAGTGCGGCCACCACCGCGATCGCCACGGTGGCCGAGCAGTTGGGCGCCGAGCGCATCGGCAGTGTCGACCCTGAGGAGTTCTACGACTTCCAGGTGACCCGTCCGATCATCGACCTCACCACGTCGGACCACAGCCTGTCGTGGCCCGAGGTGGAGATCAGCGCCGTGCGCGTGCCAGACGGCCCTCGTGACCTCATTCTTGTGGTGGGCGGCGAGCCGTCCATGAAGTGGCCCACGTTCTGCCGCCTGCTGCTGGACGCGGTGCAGGAACTGGGCTGCCGCCGGTTCGTCACGCTTGGCGCACTGCTGGCGGACGTGCCCCACACCCGTGATGTGACCCTCACCGTCATGAGCACCGAGGAGTCACTGGTTGATGGGCTCGACATGCGCCCGCCCGGGTACCGCGGACCCACCGGCATCGTTGGCGTGCTGCACCTGCTGGCAGCCGAACGCGGCATGGAGGCCGTGTCGCTGTGGGCGCCGGCATCGCACTACGCCGCCGGAGTGATCAATCACAAGGCCGAGCTCGCCCTGCTGGGCGGCATCGAGCGGGTGACCGGTGCGCACGTCGACACCGAGGCCATTCAGCACGCCGCCCGCGAGTTTGAGGAGCAGGTCGACCAGGTTGTGGCCAACGACCCCCGGCTGCAGCAGTTGGTGGAGCAGTTGGAGCAGGCCGCCGACGACGACGACCACATGGATGAGAGCGATCTGCCCACCGGTGACGATCTGGTGGCCGAGCTTGAGCGGTTCCTGCGCGAGCGGGGCGACACCCCGCCGCCAGCGTCCCTCTAAGGCGCGTTCCGGCTAGAACGCGCCCTTGCTCACGCAGGCGTTGTAGAGGCTGCACCGGTTGCACGCAGGCTTCCGGGCCGGGCATGTGTCGCGACCGTGGAAGATGAGGCGCAGGCCGGTGTCGGCCCACATGTCGCGTGGCCACACCTTCTTCAGGTCGGCCTCCACCTTCACCGGGTCGTCGTTGTCCGTAAGCCCGAGGCGCTTGCTGAGCCTGAGCACGTGCGTGTCCACGGCAATGGCCGGCACCCCGAACATCTGGCCCAGGATGACGCTGGCCGTCTTGCGGCCCACGCCGGGCACCGTCACCAGCTCTTCCATCGTCCCGGGTACCTCGCCACCGAAGCGCTCCTCAAGCGCCTGGGCCATGCCGATGAGCGACTGCGCCTTGGCACGGAAGAACCCGGTGGAGTGGATGAGGTCCTCAACGTCGGCCTGATCGGCGGCGGCCATGTCGGCCGGGGTGGGGTAGCGGGCGAACAGGGCGGGGGTGACCGTGTTGACCCGGGCGTCGGTGCACTGCGCCGACAGGATCACGGCACCGAGCAACTCGTAGGCGTTGTGGTGATCAAGTGGAATCGGCACCTCGAGCCGTTCCTCGGCGAGGATCTGCGCCACCACGCGCCCGCGGCTCCTGGGGGTACGGGGGCGCTGATCACGCAGCGGCAGTGGGCTGCTCAATGCAGCGACTTGAGGATGATGATGACCACGCCGATGAGTGCGCTGAACAGCGCCGCGCTGGTCACCTGCAGTACCCCTCCGCCGCGGTTGCGCGCAGAGAGTCCACCCCACATGCCGAGGGCCAGCACCGCGACACTCAGGCACGCGTAGACGGCGGTGTTTTCGTCGAACACGCCGAGGCCGCCGAGCACGAGGGGGATGCCGAGCGGCACAGCCGCCTCGAGCACGGCGGTGTGCTCCTCCGCTGCGTGACGGATGCGTGCGGACAAGGGGGTATCGGCTGCATCCCCCAGCACATCGGAGTAGATCTCGGCGAACCACAGCACCACGACGGTGACGAGCAGCGTGGCGAGGAATTCCCAGGGTCCCCACGACTCCAAGGTGGATGCTTCGGCAGCAATGACGGCGGTGGCGACGATCGTGCCGTACACGGCACGGGACGTATGGCCCAGAAAGCCTCGCTGGCGCGGGGGTGGGGTCGGGTCGCTCACGTCGTCAATGGTACGGGGTGGATTGCGACATGCAGCGCCAGAGGCCGAGACACCGCGGACCAGCGCCGGTACAATGACCGTCGTACGCCAATATGAGATGAGGAGTCCAATGTCTGTTCCCCGCCGCAGGATCCTGTTGGCATCTGTCGCCCTCGCTGCTGTTCCCGCCACCGTGCTCGTGGCAGGGTGTGGGTCATCGGACTCCGCTTCGTCCAGCACCGCTGCCGCGACCACCGCGACGGCGCCGGCGAACTCCATCAGCATCGCCGTTGAGGCGCCGCTCTCGGGTGACCAGGCCGCGAGCGGTCAGGACATGCTGAACGGCGTCAAGCTGGCAGCCGACGAGGTGAACGCCAAGGGTGGCGTGCTCGGCAAGCAGATCAACATCATCCCGGTGGACGACAAGGCCGATCCGGCGGTGGGCAAGACCGTCGCGCAGCAGACGGTGGATCAGGGTCTCGCCGTCGCCGTTGTCGGTCCATATAACTCGGGCGTGGGCATCGAGAACCTCTCGATCTACAAGGCCGGTGGCCTCGCGATCGCCCGCATGACCTCCGACGACCAGACGTCCGGCTTCGGTGTGACCACCCAGCCGATGAACAGCCAGATCTCGCCGGTTGAGATCGACTACATCTCGGGGCTCAAGCCCGCCAAGGTGTCGATGCTGGTCGACCCGTCTGCGTACACGCAGTCGATGGCCGCGCGCCTGAAGGCCGGCCTCACCAAAATGGGCATCAACGTGTCGTCGGTCGAGATCAAGGCAGGCGAGAAGGACTACGCCAAGCAGGTGTCCACCGCGCTCACCGACAACCCCGAAGTGGTGTACGTGAGCACGTACTACCCCGAGGGAGCGATCATCGCGAAGGACCTGGCCGCCGAGGCCGCCAAGGGCAACACCACCTCCTGCTTCATGGGGCTTGCCAACCAGGACCCCGGGTTCATCACCGCTGCCGGTGTGGCCAACTCCGAGAAGTGCGTCTTCAGCGGGGTGCCCTCACCTGACGCCTTCCCCGGTGCGGCCTCGTACGTGACTGACTACACGGCAAAGTTCGGCAACGCACCAGGTACGTGGGGCACCTTCACGTACGACTCGGCCAACATCGTGTTTGCCGCGATCACGAAGGCGGGCAGCGCCGACTCGGCCGCCATCGCCAAGCAGCTGGCAGCGACGTCGGGCTTCAAGGGCATCACCGGCACCATCACGGTGGAGCCGGGCACGGGGAACCGAGAGGACCCGCCGGTGAAGATCCTCAAGGTGACTGGGCCCGCCACCTTCACGGTCGTGTCGTAGGGCCATATCTGTGAGTTTCGCCGGGGTGGGTGGTTTGGCGTTTCGGCGCCACCCATCCCGGCGGCATTCGGCGTAGGGTCAGTGCAGCATGAACCTGATCGCCGCCCGAAATCTGCAGGCGCTGTCGCTGGGCTTCCACATCATTCTGGTGTGCTTCGGCGTGGCATTCCCGGTGTTCGTGCTCACCATGGAGGGGCTCTACCTCCGCACGCGTGACGAGCTGTATCGCCGTATCGCGCGCCGCTGGACCAAGGCGATGGCCATCCTGTTCGCCGTGGGTGTGGTGAGCGGCACCATCCTCTCGTTCGAGCTCGGAATCCTCTGGCCCGAGTTCATGGGCAGGTATGGCGACGTATTCGGCTTCGCCTTTGCCCTTGAGGGCACATCGTTCTTCGTGGAGGCCATCTTCGTGGCCATCTACATCTACGGCTGGGACCGCCTGAAGGAGCGCACGCACTTCCTGGTGGGGCTGCCCATCCCCATTGCCGGTCTGTTCGGCTCGCTGTTCGTCATCTCGGTAAACGGCTGGATGAACAACCCCACGGGTTTTGACGAGACCAATGGTGTGGTGAGCAACATCCGCCCCCTCGAGGCGTTGTTCAACGACTTCTTCTGGCATGAACTGGTGCATATGTTCCTGGCCGCGTTCATGGTTGCCGGGTTCATGACGGCATCGGTGTACGCGGTGGCCATGCTGCGCGGCAAGCGTGACCGCTTCACGAAGGTGGCGATGATCGTGCCGCTCACCATCGCGTGCCTGGTGACGCCCGTGCAGTTGATCGTGGGTGACTGGGCTGCACGCACGGTGACCAACGAGCAGCCCGTCAAGCTGGCGGCCATCGAGGGGCTCGGCAGCACCGAGGCCAATGCACCGTGGCACCTGTTCGGCTGGTACTCCGATGGCGAGGTGCACGGCGGCATCGCCATCCCGGACATGCTCTCGATTCTCGCGTACCACGACCCCAACGCGACGGTGCAGGGGCTCGACTCCGTGCCGGCATCGGAACAGCCCCAGGCGATCAACCTCATCCGGTTCGCCTTCCAGGCGATGATCCTCATCGGGTCGGGTCTTGCGCTCCTGGCCATCCTGCACCTGTGGGTGTGGTGGCGCCGACGGCGCATCATCAAGGGCAAGTGGTTCCTGCTGGCGGTGGGGGCCGCCGGCCCCGCGGCGATCGTCGCGCTTGAGAGTGGATGGATCACCACCGAGGTGGGGCGTCAGCCCTGGATTGTGTACGGGCACATGCTCACCTCGGAGGCCGTCACTGACGCCTCGGGAATCCCCGTGGTGTGGGCGTTGCTCGGCGTGGTGTATCTGGGCCTGCTCTTCGGCGCCATCTGGGCGCTCAGGCGCCTGGCCAAGTCGCCACCTGAGCCCGAGGGCCCTGCACCGCTTATCGGGAGCGTGCGATGAACCTGGCGCTCGCCGTGTTCGCGGCCATCCTGCTGGTGGCAGGCCTCACGCTCTACGCCGTGCTGGGCGGTGCCGACTTCGGCACCGGCGCCTGGGACCTCATGGCCGGGCGTGGCCGCCGTGCCGAACGCATCCGCGCACTGCTGCACTCCTCGATGGGCCCTGTGTGGGAGGCCAACCACGTATGGCTCATCTTCACGCTGGTCGTCATGTGGACCTCATTCCCGCAGGCGTTTGCCTCGGTCATGAGCACCATGTACATCCCGCTGTTCCTCGCGGCCTTCGGCATCATCTTGCGCGGGTCGTCGTATGCCTTCCGCCCGTTGGCCCGGGGCACATGGTTCGAGTGGCCGAGCGCAGTGGCATTCGGCATCGCGTCAATCATGACCCCGTTCTTCCTCGGCACCGTGGTGGGGGGGATCGCGGGTGGGTACGTCCCCCTCGGGAACGCCGAGGGTGGCGCCGTGAGCGCCTGGTGGAACCCCACGGGAATCATGGTGGGCGTGATGGCAGTGGTGACGGGCGCATACCTGGCGGCCATCTTCACCATGGCTGACGCCCACCGCCGTGGTGAGGACGACCTTCGCGCGTGGTTCCGGGTGCGGGGCCTGGTGACCGGCGTGCTGTCGGGCGCAGTGGCCATCGCCACGCTTCCCGTGCTGGCCGCCGATGCCCCCGAGTTGTTCGACAACCTCGTGACGGGGCCGGGGCTCATCGGGGTCATCCCGTCATTCGTGCTCGGTGGCGTGACCCTTTGGCTCTTGTGGAACTCGCGCGCCGCGCTGGCCCGCTGGACCGCCGCGGGGGCGGTCGCCGCCATCGCGGTGGGCTGGGCCCTTGCGCAGGCGCCTTACCTGCTGCCGCCGTCGGTGACCGTGGAGGAGGCTGCTGCGCCATCGGCAACCCTGTGGGCCCTTGTGGGGGCTGCGGTCATCTTCGTGGCGCTTGTGGTTCCCTCGCTGGTCTTCCTGTACAGGCTCACGCTCAGCGACCAGCTGGGCCACGGCCTGCCGCCCGCAGACGAGGAGATCGCCGGTGTCTG
>CAIPNN010000282.1 GCA_903866425.1 uncultured Actinomycetes bacterium | reverse complement strand
GCCATGCCGTACGCCCCGAGCGCTTCTGCCGCCTCGGCGAGGATGCGAAAGCGCACCTCGCCGTTACACGTAATGCAGGGGTTGGGCGTGCGCCCGTCCCGGTAGCCGGCGATGAAGTCCTCCACCACCTCGGCCCTGAAGCGCTCAGCGGCGTCGATGACCAGATGCGGGATGCCGAGCGCTGCACATGTCTCGCGCGCGAGCCGCACGGTTTCGGGTGCGCAGCACGACCGCTCAGCCCGTGCCGCCACGGGGTCGTGCCACAGCCGCATGGTCACCCCCACGACGTCGTACCCCTGATCGACGAGCAGCATCGCGGCAACTGCACTGTCGACCCCGCCGCTCATGGCAACGGCAACGCGCTCACGACCCGGTGCCAGACACCGCCCGGTGTCTGGCACCGGGTCATGCGTGCTCTTGCCCATACGGGCGCCGTACCAGGCCTCCAGCGCACGGGTGACCGCGTCGGCCGCCACGTCAATGCCGTGCCGGCGCTCGGGGCCAAGGCCGCCCAGATCGGCGTCAAGCGCCGTTGCCGATACCCGCATGGCATCGTCGAGCGATGCACCGATGAGGCGCTCGCACGCGGCAGATGCCGCCGCGGTGGTGGCCCCGCACCCACGCACGCGGAATGCCGCGTCAGTCACATGGCCGTCGGCCACTGCGATGTCGATGATGGCCACATCGCCGCAGTCCTCGGCGCCCGCCTGCCCTGTGGCATCGGGGTGCGCGAGACCGCCGGCGCCCACTGGGCTGCCGAGGTGTCGCATCGCCTGTGCCGGATACGGGGGCATGCGCCGACGCTAGCAAGGTGGTGCAAATACCCCACCGTGCCGCTCCGGAGTGTGATCCGAACCTGCATCAAACAGGTTGGGTCTCGGGCGGGACCTCGCAAATTTGCGGCCCCGACTCCATGACCCGGGTCACGAGATACGGACGGAACAAATGCCGGTCGCGAACACGGTCGGGCACTGACCACCGTAGACCCCACCCACCCCCGTTGCAATGGGGTTGGGTGGGGTCGCGGTCACGATGGGTCAGGCGCTGCCGGTGGCGGCACGGTGCTCTTCACGGAGAGGTCGCGCAGCTGGATGTCATCCACAGATGCCGGGGCCCCGGTAAGGGGGTCGGCACCCGTGGCGGTCTTCGGGAATGCGATGACGTCGCGAATGCTCTTCTCGCCCGCCAGCAGCATCACCAGGCGGTCGAGGCCCAGGGCAAGACCGCCATGCGGCGGGGCACCCAGACGCAGCGCCTTGAGCAGGAACCCGAAGCGATCGTCGGCTTCCTCGGCGCTCAGCCCGATGCATTCGAACACCGCCGACTGCACCTGCTGGTCGTGAATACGAATTGACCCGCCGCCGATCTCCAGGCCGTTCAGCACCACGTCGTAGGCGAGGCTGCGCACGCTGCCGGGGTCGGTGCCGAGCTTGTCCACGTCATCGGGGTGGGGTGCCGTGAACGGGTGGTGCAGGGAGTCCCAGCGCTTCTCGTCGGCGTTCCAGCCAACGAGCGGGAAGTCCTCAACCCACAGCGGGGCCCACACGCCCTCGGGGATGAGCCCCCAGCGCTCGGCGAACCGGGCGCGCAGGGTGCCGAGCACGTCGGATGCCACCTGCTCGTCGTCCGCAACCAGCGTGATGAGGTCGCCCGGTGACGCACCGAAGTCGGTCGCCAAGCCGTCGAGGAACTTGGCCACGGGCGAACGCAGCGTGCCGTCCTCCTGCACGATGGCCCACACAAGCCCCTTGGCCCCGAGCGCCTGCGCCTCGGCCATGAGCTCGTCGCCGTCCTTGCGCGACACGCCCTCGCCGGCGCCCGGCACCACGAGCCCGCGCACCACTCCCCCGCCTTCGACCACGCTCTTGAACACCGCGAAGTCGGTCTTGCCTGCGGCCTCGGTCCAGTCCTGAATCTCCATGTCGAAGCGCAGGTCGGGGCGGTCGCTGCCGTAGCGGCGCATGCACTCCTGGTACCCCATGCGCGGGAACGGCGTGGGGATGTCGATACCGGCCTCGGCGAAGCAGGCGGCCAGCACCCGCTCTGTCAGATCCTCAATGTCCTGCGGCTCGACGAACGAGGCCTCGAGGTCGAGCTGCGTGAACTCAGGCTGACGGTCGGCACGCAGGTCCTCATCGCGGAAGCAGCGGGCGATTTGGTAATAGCGCTCGAGGCCACCCACCATGAGCAGCTGCTTGAACAGCTGCGGGCTCTGCGGCAGGGCGTACCAGTCGCCCTGACTCAGGCGGGACGGCACCAGGAAGTCGCGCGCGCCCTCCGGCGTGCTTCGCGTGAGCACCGGGGTCTCCACCTCGAGGAATCCGTCGTCATCGAGCACCCGGCGCATGGCGCGCACGATGCGCGCGCGCAGCTCGAGTGCGGCGAGGCGGCGCGGGCGGCGCATGTCGATGTAGCGGTAGGTGAGGCGCAGTTCCTCAGACGGCTCGGTGGTCTCGTCCTCAACGCTGAACGGCACCGGCTCGGTCTCCGAGAGGCGCTCCAGATCGGTGACCGCGAGTTCCACCGTGCCGGTGGGGATGCGCGGGTTCACCGTTTCGGGTGAGCGCTCCACCACCGCGCCGGCCACGCTGATGACGTCCTCAAGGTGCAGCCGCTCGGCGGCCGCGTGTGCCTCGGGTGCCTTCTCGGGGTGGAACACCAGCTGCAGGAGGCCGCTGCGGTCACGCACGTCGATGAAGATGACGCCGCCGTGGTCGCGACGACGGTGCACCCATCCGGCCACGCGCACGTCCTGGCCCGCAGCGTCGGCAGCACCAACCGCGGTGTGCGTACGAAAGCGCTGGGCGCCGATCACGCGGCACCCCCGGCAAGGCGGCCCACCAGATCTGCCACCGGCACCTCCACCTGATCACCGCTCTGCATGTCCCGCACCGTCGCAACCCCCTCCGCGTGCTCGCGCGGGCCGATGATGATCACGTTGCCTGCGCCAAGCCCCGAGGCGTGGCGCATCATTGCCTTCAGTCCCTTGCCCGACGTGCCGGCCTCAACGCGAAGTCCGGAACGGCGAAGGTCGCGCAGCACCGGCATGAGTTCCATGCGGATGTCGGCGTCCGGGATGGCCAGGTACACGTCAACCACCTGTGCACTGGCAGCCTCCTCGCCCAGGGCGAGGGTGATGCGCTCCACACCGGTGCCGAAGCCCACGCCCGGCACCTCGGGTCCGCCGAGCGATGCCACCAGGCCGTCGTACCGCCCACCGCCCCCGATACCACTCTGGGCACCAAGGCGATCGCAGGTGAACTCGAAAACTGTGCGCGTGTAGTAGTCGAGCCCACGCACCAAGGTCGGGTCCTCCTCGTACGCGATGCCCAGCAGGCGCAGGCCCTCGAGGACGCGCTCATGGTGTTCGCGGGCCTCGTCGGTGAGGTTGTCGAGCAGGCGCGGGGCGTCCTTCATCACCGCCTGCACCGCATCGTCTTTCATGTCGAACAGGCGCAGCGGGTTCTCGTGCATGCGCTCGCGGGCGTCCTTGGGCAGTGACGCCTCGTGCGGCGCCAGGTGCGCGAGCAGGCGCTCGCGGTACGGACCGCGGCCGTCGGGGTCGCCCATCGACGAGATGCGCAGGCGCACCGCGGGCACGCCCAGACGGTCGTACAACTCCGACAGCAGGGCGATCATCTCGACGTCAAGCAGCGGGTCTTCGCTGCCGAAGGCCTCGGCCCCCACCTGCCAGTGCTCACGAAACCGGCCAGACTGCGGCGCCTCGTAGCGGAACATGGGCGCCAGGTACCACAGCTTCACGGGCTGCGGCAGCTTGTGCATGCCGTTCTCCACGTACGCCCGGGCGACCGGCGCGGTGCCCTCGGGGCGCAACGTGAGGCTGCGTCCGCCACGGTCGTCGAAGGTGTACATCTCCTTGCGGACGATGTCGGTCGCCGTGCCCACCCCGCGCACGAACACCTCGGTCTCCTCGAACGTGGGCGTGGTGATGCGGCCAAACCCGTTGGCGGCCATCAGGTCGGCGCCGGCGCGCTCGATGAGCGCCCGCACACGCGACTCGGCCGGCAGTACATCGCGGGTCCCGCGTGGCGGCACTAGGAGCGCCCTGTCTGCTTCATCCAGCGCTTCATGGCCATCTTGTGGCTCATGCGGTCCAGCAGCATGCCCAGCGGGATCATGAGGATGGCGATGCCAAGCGCCCAGGCAAGGGCCACAAGCGGCGGGTCGCCATTGATGTACAGCAGGAACAGAAAGAAGATGGAGCCGGCGATACCTGCGCGCACGAGCACGCTCTTCATGCCCGCGCGGCGGGGCGCACCCTTGGGCAGCCCGTCCCTGCGGCCGGCCGGGTGCTCCCCGGCCTCCTCGGCGGCGATCTTCGACTCATACCGCTCGTTCTTCACGGGCGGTGGGCCGGCGTTTGGCCTACGACGCTTTTTGGGGGCGATTCCTCAGTCCTCCGGAATGATCTGTGCCGGGTCGAATCGCGGGAGCCCCAGCAGTGCAGGGGTGGTCCCGGTGAGCGCGTCGCGCGGCACCAGCCCGACGAGCTCTGATGGGCCGATGATACGGCCCCGGCGGGCGGCCTCGCTGCGTACACGCGCAACAACGTCCCCCAACGGGGTCCGACGGTAGTCCTCAATGTTCATCGACACCTGCACCCGGCCGCTGCTGGCGCAGGCGAGCCCGAGGGCGCGAACGCCCGGCAGCCCACCGTTACGGCCCCCCTCGCGCACCGCAGAGGCGATGGCGCGGGCGTCATCAAGGTCACCGTCGTCCAGCCACATGTTCCAGGCAATGAGGGCCCCCCGGGCACCGACGAGCGTTACCCCAGCCCGGTGCCAGACACCGCCCGGTGTCTG
>CAIPNN010000281.1 GCA_903866425.1 uncultured Actinomycetes bacterium | reverse complement strand
TCTGCGGCCCATCCCCGGCATGGTGGTGATGGCACCGAAGGACGAGGCCGAACTGGTGGACATGCTGCACACGGCGCTCCGCATCGATGGCCCATCGGCCATCCGCTACCCGCGCGGGACCGGCGTGGGCGCGCCGATTCCCGAGCAGGGTTCGGTCATTCCGGTGGGACGCGCCGAGGTGCTGGCGGAAGGCTCGCGTGTGGCGCTTGTCGGCTACGGCTACGGGGTGCAGGTGGCGCTGGATGCTGCGGGCATCGTGTCGGAGTCGCTCGGTGTGCCCCCGACCGTGGTCAATGCCCGCTTTGCAAAGCCGCTCGATGTGGAGTTGCTCGAAGAGATTGCTGCGACGCACGACGTGATCGTGACCATTGAGGATCATGCGCGGGAGGGTGGCTTCGGCAGCGCCGTGGTTGAGGCCCTGCCTGGCGCGGCCGCCCGTATCGAGCGCATCGGCATTCCCGACCGCTTCATCCAGCACGGGCGCCGGGAGGTTCTGCTGGCGGAGGCCGGCGTGACGCCCGCCGCAGCTGCCGCAGCCGCCCTCGGCGCGCTGCGTGCAGTGGTTGACGGCTGAGGCGAATCGTCTCACCGTTGTGACCGTGCGGGGCGGGTGCGCGGCTACCATGCCGCCTGTGGCCCGGCAGCGACTGGACGCGGCGCTCGTGGAGCGCGGCATTTTCCCCACCCGAACACGTGCGCAGGCGGCCGTGATGGCCGGACGCGTGCGCGTTGATGGCAGCGCGGCGGTCAAGCCCGGCTCACAGGTGCGCGATGACGCCGTGATCGAAGCCGAGGAGGGTCCCGAGTATGCGTCGCGTGGGGGCCTCAAGCTGGTGCATGCCCTTGATCAAATGGACGTCGAGGTGACCGGTGCATCTGCCATTGACGTGGGTGCATCAACCGGTGGGTTCACCGATGTGCTGCTGCGCCGCGGGGCGGCCACCGTCATCGCCGTTGATGTCGGATACGGGCAACTGGCCTGGGCGTTGCGTGAAGATCCCCGGGTGGACGTGATCGACCGCACGAACGCGCGGGCACTGGAACCCGCCGTGCTGCCCCGCGTGCCCGACCTCGCGGTGATGGATGTGTCGTTCATTTCGTCGTCCATCGTGTGGCCTGCGGTGGCGCGTTGCCTCGCCCCGGCGTACCGTGCCCTCGTGATGGTCAAGCCGCAATTCGAAGTGGGCAAGGACAACGTGGGATCGGGTGGCGTGGTGCGCGACCCGGCGCTGCGGCGTTCGGCCGTGCAGGGCGTCGCTGACGCCATGCGCGCCACGGGTGCATCCATTGCCGGGGTTGCCGACAGCGGCACGCCGGGCCCAAAGGGCAATCGGGAGATCTTCGTGCTGGCGCATGGTCCGGGGCTCTCTGATCCGGGCCTCGACGTTGCGGCGGCGATTGACGCGGCCGTGCTGGAGGGCGTGGCGTGACCCGCCCGGACGATCCGATCAGGGAGATCGCGGGCACGCGCGCAGAGCGCGTGCTGGTGCTGAGCCACGGCGCCGCTGAGGTGACCGCGGGAGTCATGCCCACGGTGCTCGCAATTCTCGATGCCAACGGGGTGGAGGTGCTTGCCACGGCCGAGGAGGTGGCCAAGCACCCACCGCTCGCGGAACGCACGGTGGTCACGGGTACCGAACTGCGCCCCGGGGGCGTTGATCTGGTGCTGGTGCTCGGCGGCGACGGCAGCATTCTCCGCGCGCTCTCGGTGGAGGCCAAGACGGGCGCTCCGGTGCTCGGGGTCAACTTCGGACGCGTGGGATTTCTCGCCTCGGTGGAGCAGGCCGATCTGGAGCGCAGCCTTACCCGGGCGCTGCACGGCGACTACATCACCCTGAGCCTGCCGTCGCTGAAGGCGGAGTGGATCGGCGGCACCATCAGTGCCGTCAACGATCTGGCATTTCTGCGCGGCGGCGAGTCACGCCTTGCCGACCTCTCGTATTCGGTTGACGGCGAAGCCGTGGCCACCATCCGCTGCGACGGCCTCATCTGCTCAACACCCGTGGGCTCCACGGCCTACAACCTTGCGGCCGGTGGCCCCACGGTGTCGTGGCGTACCCGCGCCTTCGTCATCTCGTTCATCGCCGCACACCACCTCGACACCCGCCCGCTCATCCTCGCGCCGGAGGAGTCGCTGGTGGTCACCAACAGCGCTGTTGCCGGCGTGTGCGACGTGCTGGCCGATGGTGTGCGCATCGGTGAGCTGCCCCCCGGGCGGTCGGTCACGGTGGGGCTGGGCGGCCAGGAGGTGCATCTGGCGATCTTCCCGGAGTCATCGTTCTTCCGCCGGTACCGGGAGAAGTTCGGCCGGCCGTGATCCGCGATATCGAGATCCGCGACCTCGTGGTGATCGAGCGCGCACACATCGAGCCCACCGCGGGGCTCACAGCCATTACCGGCGAGACCGGTGCGGGCAAGACTGTGGTGGCCACGGCGCTTGGGCTGCTGGCGGGCGCAGGGGTTGACCCCAAAGCCGTGCGCCCGGGGGCAAAACACGCGCTGGTGCAGGCAACTGTGCGGGTCCCCGATGGCTTCTGGGATGCCCTCGACCCCGACGACCCCGCGCTGCAGGTTCGTGAGCTTGCTGAGGACGACACCGAGGTGGTGGTGGCCCGCCGCGTGCCTGCGGAGGGTCGTGCTCGCGCGTTGGTTGACGGGCAAGTGGCATCGCGCGATGCCGTGGCGTCGTTCATCGGCGGCCTGGTGCGGTTCTCGGGTCAGCACGAGCAGCGACGTCTCGTTGGCCCGGCGGCGC
>CAIPNN010000280.1 GCA_903866425.1 uncultured Actinomycetes bacterium | reverse complement strand
GCCGGTCGTTCCCGGCATCGGCACCATCGCCGTGGGTATCGCCAAGGCCGGTGGCGACGTCATCACCCTCTCGGGCTTCGATGGCGGCACCGGCGCGGCCCGCCTGCACGCGCTTCGCCGCGCGGGCCTGCCGTGCGAGATCGGCACCGTGCTGGCGCACCACGCGCTGGTGGAGGCCGGTATCCGCGACCGCGTCGAGATCTGGTCTGACGGCGGCATGCGCACCGCTGCCGACGCCATCAAGCTCATCTGCCTCGGTGCCAACCGCATCGGCTACGGCACCGCAGCGATGGTGGCCATCGGCTGCACCATCTGCCGCGGCTGCCAGCTCGACACCTGTCACGTGGGCATCGCCACGCAGATGGACGAGGACGAGGCGCAGCACCGTGGCCTCAAGCGCTTTGTGCCGCGGATCTACGAGCCCGCCGTCGAGGCCCTCGTGCGCTACTTCACCGAGATGGGTGAGGCCATGCGCGAGTTGGCCGGCCAGATGGGCGTGGCCGACGTGCAGGACCTGGTGGGTCAGGCCGACCGCCTGGTGCAGGTGAGCCACCACGCCGAGTTCGACCTCGACGGGCTGCTCACGCCCACGCACGCCGGCATCGTCACGGGCCCCGAGGATGGCGAGCGGTTCTTCCGCCCGTTCAACCCACCGCCCCGCGAGCGATCCACTGAGACCGCCACAGAAGCCCTTACCGCAGGTGCCGCGCTGGCCGTCGAGGAGGCAGCCGCCACCGCACGCGACCGCAACCTCGGCACCGATCTGGCTGGCGTGCTCGCACGCGCGGTCACCGGGCTGCACACCGCACCCGAGCTCACCGCCCGTCTGGCGGCGAACGGCCACAACGGGCCGCTCGTCGACCTGTCATTCGTCGACGGCGCCGCGACCGGCTCCGGACTTGCGGCCTTCAACGTCGAGGGCGTGCGCATCCGTGTGTCGGGTGGCGCGCAGGACGGCGTGGGCAAGTGCTCCCTCGGAGGCGAGGTCACCGTGCTCAAGGCGATGACTGACTCAGGCGCATGGGTGGGTGGCCACGTGGGAAAGTCGTTTGCCTACGGCGCATCGCGCGGCACGTTCCTCATTCAGGGCAACGCGGACGCGCGCGCCGGCATCCGCCTGTCCGGTGCCGAAATGGTGCTCGGCGGACAGCCCGCCAATCCCATCGACGATCACATCGGTGCACTTGGCGCCCGCGCCAACTGCAAGGGCTTTGCCTTTGAGTACATGACCGGTGGTCGCGCGGTGGTGCTGGGCGACCCCGGCCCGTGGCTCTGTTCCGGAATGACCGGCGGCGTGGTGTATGTGCGCCAGAACGCCGACTGGAACCTGGATGAGTCGGCAATCCGCCGCCGCCTGTCGAAGGCCGCGAAGGTGAGCCTGCTGCCTCTTGAGGACGAGGACGTGCACACCGTCACCGACTTGCTCACCAAGTACCGCGATGCGTTGTCTGAGTCGGGCCAGACGGATGCGACGGCAGAGGTGGACGTGCTGCTCAGCGCGCCCGAGGATCACTTCCTCGCCATCTACCCCGTCACGCAGCAGGCCGACCCCAACCTCTCCACCGAGTAGCGCGGGATTCCGCCGCGCGTATGTGATCGTCCTCACATACGCGCGGCGCCCGGGCGGAGCATCATGCAGATATGCGTGATCTCGCAGCGGAACTCTCCGACCGCCTTGCCGCAGTCCGCGATCGCACCCTCGCGATCCTCGACCCCCTCGACGAGGAGTGGGTCACCCGTACCCCCGACCCGATCATGAGCCCACCCGCGTGGGACATGGCGCACATCGCCGCGTACGAGGAGCTGTGGCTCGTCACGCGCCTCGCCGGCACCGAGCCCCTCTACCCCGACTTGGCCGCCACCTACGACGCATTCGAGACCCCACGGGCGGTGCGTGGTGAGATCCGCATCCTCGACGGCGCCGAGTCGCGTGCGTACATGGCTCGCACCCGCGAGCGGGCCCTTGAGGTGCTCGACCGCATGGACATGTCTGATGCCGCGCCCGAGCTGCAACGTGGCGGCTTTGTGTGGCACATGGTCGCGCAGCACGAGGCGCAGCACGACGAGACGCTGCTGCAGACCCTGCAGCTGATGCCCGAAGGTGCGTACTCACCGTGCATGGGTGCGCTGCCGCCGGTGGACGAGCCGGTCACCGCCCCGGAGCCCATGAGCGTTGATGGGGGGCTGCTCATGATGGGCACCGACGGGGGCCACGGCGCGCTCGACTGCGAGCAGCCCTGCCATGCGCGTCAGGTCGCGCCGTTCCGGTTGGACCGGCACCCGGTGACCATCGGCCGCCACCTCGAGTTCATGGCCGATGGCGGCTATGACGACCCGCGCCTGTGGAGCGAGGCTGGCTGGGCGTGGCGGCAGCAGTCGGGGGCCGAGGCCCCCCTGCACTGGCAGCCGGACGGCGAGGGTGGATGGCAGCGCACCTGGTTCGGCTGCACCGAGGCGCTCGACCCCGCGGAAATCCTCTGCCACGTGTCGTTCTTCGAGGCCGAGGCGCACGCCCGATGGGCCGGCGCCAGGCTGCCCACCGAGGCCGAATGGGAGATGGCTGCCCGACACACCCCCGAAGGCCCCGACACGGCGTGGGCGCCGTGGGGCGAAGGAGAGCACGGTGGCCGTGCCAATCTCGGACAGGTGTCGTACCGGCCCGCGCGCGCCGGGGCGTACCCCGATGGCGCGTCCCCGAGCGGCTGCGAGCACATGATGGGCGATGTGTGGGAGTGGACCTCCACCGCATTTGACGCCTACCCGGGCTTCAGGGCGTTCCCGTACCCCGAGTACGCGGAGCCCTTCTTCGGCGGCCAGTACCGCGTGCTGCGCGGTGGCTCGTGGGCCACGCAGCCCGCCGCGGCGCGCACCACCTTCCGCAACTGGGACCTGCCCGAGCGCCGCCAGGTGTTCGCGGGCATGCGTCTGGCCTGGGACGCCGCATGACCACCTCGGTCACCACGGCCACCATCCGCCCATGGCGCCTCGACTGCCATGTGGCAGCGGGTGATGACGGCGGCGCCGCAGATGAACTCCGTCGCTCGCTCACGGCCACCAGCCCCACGATCTCACCGCGCTGGTTCTACGACGACGTGGGCTGCACGCTGTTCGAGCGCATCACCGACCTCGCCGAGTACTACCAAACGCGTACCGAGCAGGCACTTCTTGATGCGCGCATGGATGACGTGCTCGGCAGTGTGCGGGCCACCGAACTGGTGGAGATCGGGTCGGGAGCCGCCACCAAGACCCGGGCCATTCTCGACGCCATGTCCCGAGCCGGAACCCTTGACCGCTACGTGCCCTTCGACATCAGCCCCGGCATCATCGCCCGCAGCGCGTCGGAACTGGCCGCGGCATACCCGGGCCTGCGCGTGCACGGCGTCGCCGGCGACTTCGGCCGGCACCTCGGCAAGATCCCGCGCCGTCCGGCCGACGGCACGCGGCTTGTGGCATTTCTCGGCAGCACGCTGGGCAATCTCGACCGCACCGCGCGCCGATCGATGGTGAAGCGCCTCGCGCGGCTGCTCAAGCCCGGCGACGCCCTGCTCATGGGCACCGACCTGGCGCATGATCCCGCGGTGCTCATCAAGGCGTACGACGACGAGCCCGGGGTCACCGCCCAGTTCAACCGCAACATCATCCGGCACGTCAACCGCGTGTTCGAGGGTGACGCCGACCCCGACGACTTCGTGCATGCCCCGCGCTGGAACGCCCGGGCATCGCGCATTGAGATGCACCTGCGCGCGCTCACCGACATCCACTGGAGCCTGCCCGGCCTCGGCATCTCGGTTGAGATCGCCAAGGGACACACCATCCGCACCGAGATCTCGTGCAAGTTCACGCGCGAGGAGATCGAGGGTCTCTACGGGGCCGCGGGGCTCGTGCCCCAGTCGTGGGACGAGGACGCCCTCGGGCGCTACGCAGTGTCGGTGGCCGTGCGCCCCTGATCGTCCATGCGCCGGATGATCACCGTCCGGCGCCGCAGTTCGATCTCGCCCTGATCCTGCAGCCGCCCGAACGCGACGGTCACCGACTCGCGGGCTGCCCCCACCATGTCGGCCAACTCCTGATGGGTCACCCTCAGGTCGAGGCGCACCCCTTCAGGCGTCACCCTCCCCCACCGATCGGCGAGTTGCCGCAACTTGAGGATGAGGCGCCGCTCGAGCCGGGGTTCCAGGGCGATGGCGGCCGACAATTCCCGATCGGCCACAGCCTGTGCCATTGCGCGCACCAGCCATGCTCCGGCGAGGGGGTCAATGGCCACCACCTCGTCGGTCGAACCCGTCACGACCATCACCTCCGAGTCGGTGGCGGCCACCACGCGCGCACCCGGCGCCCCCTGCCACTCCTCCGTGGGCATCACGAGCGCGTCGCCCTCCTGCACCAGCGCGATGGTGCGCGACCGCGACCCCTCAGCCATCACCGTCACCGCGAAGCGGCCGGCAGACACCACGCCGATCGCCCCCTCAACACCCTGCTCCGCAACATCCTCGCCCGCGAGTACCTCGACGGGTGTGGCCACCGACACCAGCACCGCGCGTACCTCAGCGGGCAGCCCGACCTCGTTCATGAGCCCTCAGCGAGCATCGCTGCGCGCTCCTCCCACTCGGCCAGCGCATAGGCGAGGTCCTCTTCGAGTTGCCGGTGGCGCTCGCCGAGCTCAACCACCCGGTCCACATCGCCGGCGACCCCTGCCGCCTCAACCTCTGCACCCACCTCGGCAAGCTGCTGCTCGAGCGCGGCGATACGGGTCTCGATCTTCGACACCTCGCGGGCCACGCGCCCATTGCCGCCCTTCCGCGCAGCCTGATCATCACGCTTCCTGGGCTTGGGGGCTGGGCGGGCGGCTGGTGCGTCCTCCTCGGCAGCGGCCTCCCGCATGGCGATGAGGTCGGCATACCCACCGGCACGCATCACCGCGTCGCCGTCTTCAAGCGACAGCGTGTGGGTGGCCACGGCATCGATGAGCGCACGGTCGTGCGACACGAGGATGATGGTGCCGTCGTAGGCACCCAGCGCATCTTCAAGCGCTTCGCGGCTCTCGATGTCGAGGTGGTTCGTCGGCTCGTCGAGCACCAGCAGGTTGCCGCCCTCGGCAACCAGTTGCACCAGGCTGAGACGCCGGCGCTCGCCACCTGAGAGACCCTCGATGGTGCGGTCGGCCAGTTCGCCCTTGAAGAGGAACCGCCCGAGCAGCTTGCGCGCCTCGGTCTCGGTAAGCGACGTGCCGGCCTTCACCGTCTCGACGATCGTCTTGGTCTCGACGTACTCACGCGCGTGCTGGCTGAAGTACGACGGCAGCACCTTGTGCCCGATGCTCACGCGGCCTGCGGCGGCCTCGCGCTTGCCCAGCAGGGTCTCGACTGTCGTGGTCTTGCCGGCCCCGTTGGGACCCACCACGGCCACACGCTGCCCGCGCTCGATCGTGAACCCGGCCTCCTCCACGAGCACGCGATTCGGCACCTCGACGCGGAGGCCGTCGGCCTCGATGATCATGCGCCCCGGGCGCTCGGTCTTGGGGAACCCGAACGAGATCGATCGCTCGCGCGTGGGCAGCTCGATGCGCTCGGTGCGGTCGAGTTTCTTCGCACGCGACTTCGCCTGCCGCGCGCGTGTGCCCGCCCGCCAACGGGTGACGAACCGCTCGAGCCGCTCGATCTCCTCATTGCGCTTTTCGGCCTGTGCGGCCAGCTGTGCGTCATCCTCGGCCCGGGCCCGGCGGAAGGCCGAATACCCCATGGGCCACAGGCGGGCCTTCTCGCGCGACAGGTCGAGCACGCTCGTGGCCGTCGATTCGAGGAACCACCGGTCGTGCGACACGATCACCACGGCGGCGGCAAGGTCGGTAATGGCCCGCTCGAGCCACTCCATGGCCTCGAGATCGAGGTGGTTGGTGGGCTCATCGAGCAGCAGTACCTGCGGCCGCCCGGCGATGGCACGGGCAAGCGAGGCACGGGTGAGTTCGCCACCCGACAGGCTGGCCAGTGGGCGGTCGAGTTGATCGTCCGACAGGCCGAGGCCACGTGTGCAGCGTTCAACCCACGCGCGCCAGTGGTAGCCGCCTGCGGCGTCGAGGTCTGAGTGCGCCCGCTCGTACTCCGCCATGGTTTCGGCGCCGTGATCGCCACTGGCCATGCGGGCCTCAATGGCCGCCAGGCGCTCTTCGGCATCACGTGCATGCGAGAGCCCCTGCTCTACGTATTCACGCACGGTTCCAGCAGCCGATGCGTCGGGGCGCTGGTCGTGGAGCGCCACGCGTTCGCCCCTCGGAATCGACACCGACCCGCCATCGGCCTCCTCGAGGCCGGCGAGTATTCGAAGGAGTGTCGTCTTGCCCACGCCGTTCCGTCCGACGATCGCCAGGCGATCACCGGGTCCGATTCTGAAGGACACACCGGAGAACAACGTGCGGGGGCCGAACGACTTGGTGAGCCCGGATGCCTGCACGACCCCTAACCTTAGGTGCCTATGACGAACTCGGCCACCATGATCACCACACCCGACCAGGTTGACGACCTCGCCGCGCGCGCCCGTGATGCCGGACGCATGGCGCTCGACGTCGAATTCCTGTGGGAACGCACCTATGCACCCATCCCCTGCCTCGCGCAGGTGGCGGTGGGCGAGGACATCTTCCTCATCGACCCCATCGAGGGTGCCCCGCTGCAGCCCATCGCCGACGTGCTGGAAGATCCCGCCGTCGAGATCATCATGCACGCGCCAAGTGCCGACCTCATCCTGTTCGCGCTTGGCTTCAACGCGCGCCCCACCAACCTGCTCGACTCGCAGCTCATCGGCGGATTCGTCGGCATGGGGTCGGGTCAGAGTCTGGGAGCGCTGCTGAGCCGTGTGCTCGGCGTGAAGGTGGCCAAGACCGAGGGCTACTCCGACTGGTCACGTCGGCCCCTCACCGCCGCCCAGCTCGACTACGCAGCCGCTGATGTGGCGCACCTGTTCGCGCTCGTTGACTCCCTCATGGAGCGCGCCGACGAGCGTGGTCGTGGCGACTGGGTGCGCGAGGAGCACGAGCGCCGCTATGGGCCCGGCGCCCGCATCGCCGCCGACCCATGGGATTCGTGGCGCAAGGTGAAGGGGCAGGGCCGTCTCAACCCACAGGAGCGGGCAGTGCTGCGCCGCGCCGCGGCCTGGCGCGAAGAGGAGGCCCGGCGCCGCGATCGGCCGGTGGGCTGGCTTCTCCCCGACCGCACGCTCATCGAGGTGGCCCGCCGAATGCCGACGAGCCCCGACAAGCTTCTGGCCGAGCGCGGCATCCCGGCTGCCATGAAGGAGCGTGAGGCCGGCGCCCTCATCGATGCCATGGGCAAAGGGCTTGAAGACGCGCCCATCGCACTGGGCCCGCCGCCGCCGCCCGCGGTGCAGGCGCGGCTCGACACCCTGGTGCCACTTGCACAGGTGCTGCTCGGCGCACGATCGGCAGCGGTTGATCTGGCGCCCACGCTCGTGGCCACGCGCGACGAGGTTGAGTCGTTCCTGGTCGCCGTGCTCACCGACGGCGATCAGGCCGACGAGTCGCTCGGCCGGGGGTGGCGCCGTGAGGTGGCCGGCGAGGCGCTGGTGGAGATGGCCGCGGGGCGCCTCGGAATCGCGCCACTCACCGAATCGCCGTTCCTGCGCGAGATCACGGTGGAGCCCTGAAAACGCGGTGGGGCCCGGTCGTTCCCCAACGACCGGGCCCACACCAACGATGACGACAGCTATTTCGAGCGGAGCCCTGCCCGGACGCCGCCGTCATCGCACCCTGGAGAAGTCCTAGGCGGCAACCGGGACGAGTGACTCGTCCTTGGCACCGCAGCACGAACCATCGTGGGAGCACCCCGGCACGTCGCAGGGCTCGTCGAGCCTCCACTCCAGCCGGGCAAGAAGTTCGTTGACCCTGTCCAGGTCAATGGCCTCCCTGCTCCTCATCTCGATGACGGTGCCCATGGCCTCCTCCTTCAGTTCGTATTGCCTGTCCCACCTCATCTGCGGAGGATCAAACTCGCCGGGAGTGACCAGTGCGTAGCCGTCGTCTTAAGGCTCGGTGAAGCCCCGATCGGCCTCCGGTGGGCCGTCAAACGGCTCCACGAGCGGTGCGAGATCGGCCATGGCCGTCACCAGGCCCACACGTGGTGCCGACGGCGCATCGGCCGCCAGGGGCAGCACCTGCCAGCGTGTGCGCTCGAGGTAGCGACCTGCCCACCGGCGGTGCTGGTCGCCCGTGCGCATCACGAGCGCCTGAATGCTGCGGAGGTTGTCCGAGCGGTCTGCGATCTTCAGCACGTGAGCATCGGGAGGACCCTGTTCGAGGAGGCGCCGGTAGTAGTCACGGGTGGCCTCCCGCATCTGCCCCTCCGGGGCCGTCAGCCACGTCACGAGGTCGGCCGGCCGCACCCCAAAGCGCGACCTGATGTCCTCCGGCGTGGTGAGCGTGTCTTCCACGGTGTCGTGCAGCAGGGCCGCCACCAGCAGGTCGCGGTCGGTAATGCCCCACTGCATCAGGGTCATCGCAACGCGAAGCGGGTGCACCCAGTACGGCGTGTCGCTGCCCCGTCGCATCTGGGCGGCGTGGCGTTCACGCCCGAACGCATCGGCCCGCTCCAGCGTGCGGCGATCGGCCGCTGGGCGTGCCGCCAGGGCAAGCGCCCACGCCTCCTCAACATCGTCTGTGCGATCGAAGTGACCGGGCCACGCAAGGCGAAGCGGGGCGATCGGGGCAAGTGCCTCACCCGACTCGCCCACTCCGGGCGGTCTGAGCGGGCCGGTGGACATGACTCCTAGGGTACCGCGCCCCGCAGCGGGCATCGCGCGCGATGTGCGACTCGCGGTGGTCGACCTCGGATCGAACACGTTCCGACTCGTGGTGTTCGAGTACACCCTGCCCGACGGGCCCTTCCGACTCGTTGACGAAATCCGCGAGGTGGTGCGGCTCACGGAGGGCACGGGCCCAGGTGCCCCGATCTCCGACGAGGCAATCGCACGTGCCGCCAGGGTGGGCCGGCTCTTTGCGGGCTACTGCCGGAACTCCGATATCGACGAGGTGCGCGCGGTGGCCACCAGTGCCATCCGTGATGCGCCCAACGGTGCCGAAGTGCTGCAGGCCATCGTTGATGGCGGCCTGCCCGCCCGGGTGATCTCCGGCGACGACGAGGCCCGCTACGGGTACCTCGGCGCCGTCAACGGCACCACGCTCACCGACGGACTCGTGGCAGAGCTGGGCGGCGGCAGCATTCAGGTGGGCCGCGTGAGTGATCGCCTGCTCACCTACTCGGTAAGCCGGCCCCTTGGCGCCGTGCGCATGACCGATGCCTTCATGACGGCACCGCTGAGCACACGCGACGACGTCAAGCGGCTCCGCCGTCACGCGGTGGACGTATTCCGTCAGGACCCCTTCATTGCAGATGGTCAACGCGTGGTGGCAATGGGTGGCGCGCTGCGCACGCTGGCGGCAATGGCGCAGAAGGCGACCGACTACCCGCTCAACGAGGTGCACGGATACGTGCTCAACCGTGCCGTGCTCGCCGATCTCATTGAGGAGATGGTGTCGCTGCCCAAGCGTGAGCGGAAGCGCATCCCGGGGCTGAAGGCCGACCGCGCCGACATCATGCTTGCTGGTGCCGTCGTGGTGGACGCGCTCATGCAGGTGGCCGATGTCGATCGCATCGAGATCTGCGCACAGGGGCTTCGCTGGGGCGTTTTCTGGGAGGCCTTTCTGGCACCCGCCGAGCCCCCGCTGGTGGCCGACGTGCGCGGCACCAGCGTTCGCGATCTGGCACAGGTGTACGGCTACGACCCGGTGCAAGCCAACCAGGTGGCGCACCTGGCGCTCGACATCTTCGATGGGCTCGGGCGCCTGGGGCTGCACGATTCCGACCCGCGCGAGCGCGAGTGGCTGCAGGCCGCGGCGATGCTCCACGATGTGGGCACGCTGGTGGACTACAACGACCACCACAAGCACGGGCACTACCTGGTGCTGAACGCAGGACTCGCAGGCTTTCGGCATCGCGAACTGGTGATCATCGCGCAGCTGGTGCGGGGCCACCGCAAGTCGATTCAGTCGCCCGGCGCGCTCGGAGCCCTGCTGAAGCCTTCCGACGAGGAGCGCATTCTTCGACTGGCCTCGTTTCTGCGCATTGCCGAACAGCTGGAGGTGGGCCGCGAGCGCGCAATCGAGTCGATCGACTGCGCGCGCACCGGCGACCTTGTGACCCTGCTCGTGCATGCGCAGGGCGATGTGGATGTGGCCATCTGGTCGGCGGAGCAGGAGGCTCCGGTGTTCAAACGCGCAACCGGCCAGCGCCTGGCGGTGCAGCGGGCAGGGGCGTAACGGGGCCTAGCCCCCGGCGATCTTCACCCGGTACCGGGCGCCCAGATGAGCAGCCACCTTGTCGCGGTGGTCGCCCTGCACCTCCACAACGCCATCCTTCACCGCGCCACCCGACCCGCAGAGGCGCTTCAGCTCCTTGCCCGTGGCCGCGAGTTCACCTGGCGGGATACCGGTGACGAGCGTGACGGTCTTGCCCTTGCGACCGGCGGACGTACGCGACACCCGCACGATGCCATCGGATGATCCGGCCGACGCAACGGGTGTCTGATCAGGCCCGATGCGGCCCCCATCGGTGCTGAACACGGTTTCCGCGTTGCCGTCGCTTCTCCTGATGCGCGCCATGGGGCCGATGGTAGCCTCGCCCGCGGTGCGCACCGACCTCCATTCACACACCAACCGCTCCGACGGATCGCATGCGCCGCAGGAGCTGGTGGAGATCGCCGCGGCACGCGATGTGGGCATTCTGGCCGTCACCGACCACGACACCCTGGCGGGCGTGGCCGATGCCATGGCGGCGGGACGGGCCATCGGCGTGCGGGTGATCCCCGGCATCGAACTGTCGATCAAGGTGCCCCACGGCAGCATGCACCTGCTGGGGTACTTCAACGAGCCCGCGCCCGATCCGCTGAGCGGCCTCATTGCCGGATTCGGTGAGATTCGCACCGAGCGGGCGCGCGAGATGGTCGACCGCCTCAACGAGCTGGGCGTGCCCGTCGACTGGGACGACGTGCTCACCGGAGCCGCCGGCGCCCCGCTGGGGCGTCCCCACATCGCTGAGGCGCTTATCCGCGCTGGACACGTGAACGAGCGCAAAGAGGCCTTTGACCTCTACCTCGGGGATGGCCGGCCGGCGTACGTCGGATCCGACGGCCTGGGTGTGGAGGAGGGCGT
>CAIPNN010000279.1 GCA_903866425.1 uncultured Actinomycetes bacterium | reverse complement strand
CGGGCAGTTCATCCACCTCGGCAGCGGCGCCAAGCGCAACGGGCACCAATACAAGTTGGGCAATGCGGTCGCCTGCGTTGATCGCCACGGGCGCGTCGCCGAGGTTGATGAGAATCACCTTCAGTTCACCGCGATACCCGGCATCGATGAGCCCCGGGGCATTCCCCACGGTGAGCCCCATGCGCAGCGCATTGCCCGATCGCGGCACCACGAGCCCCGCCATGCCCTCAGGGATCGCCACGGACCAACCCGTTGCGACCGCGGCCCGCATCCCCGGCCCGAGCGCAACCTCCTCGCATGCCACCAGATCGAGACCTGCATCACCCGGATGCGCCCGCACAGGCAGGGCGGCATCCGGGTGCAGGCGCTGGAACTGGATGTCAGGCGTCAACGAGACGGGCGATCCGTTCTGCTGCTTCAACCAGGCGCTCGTCCGGCGTGGTCAGGCTCATGCGCACAAAGCCCTCGCCGCTCGCCCCATAGGCCGAGCCGGGCGAGATGACCACTGCGGCATCCTCCAGCACCTTCTCCGTGAACGAGGCGGATGTCTCGCCCTCGGGCACCCGTGCCCACACGTAGATGGCACCCTTCGGCGGGTTCACGTCAAGGCCGATGGCGTTCAGCGCATCAACAAGGATGTCGCGGCGGCGGCGGTAGATCTCGCACATCGCCGCCACGTCGGCCTGGTCACTGTCGAGCGCAGTGACGCTGGCTTCCTGCACGGCCTCGAACATGCCGCTGTCGAGGTTGGTCTTGAGCTGCCAGTAGGCCGAGACGACCTCCGGGTTGCCCACCACTGCACCCGACCTCCAGCCGGTCATGTTGTAGGTCTTCGACAGCGAGAACACCTCGATGCCCACATCCTTCGCCCCGGGTGTGGCGAGGAACGACGGTGCCACGTACCCGTCGTAGGTGATCTCGGAATACGCGTTGTCGTGCACCACGATCAGGTCGTGCTGCTTCGCGAACGCCACGACCCGCTCGAAGAAGTCGTCCTCGATCACCGCACCGGTGGGGTTGTTCGGGTAGTTGATGTACATGATGCGCGCACGGCGCAGCACGTCAGCGGGGATCGCCGCGAGGTCAGGCTGGAAGCCCAGCTCGGGCACCAGCGGCATGGCCACCGGCTCAGCGCCCACCAGCAGCGGACCGTTGGTGTACACGGGGTACCCGGGATCGCTTGCCAGCGCCACGTCGCCCGGATCGAGCAGGGCCAGGTTGAGGTTGGCGATGGCCTCCTTGGCGCCGAGCGCCGGGATGATCTCGGTTGCCGGATCAAGATCAACGCCGAACCGGCGGTCGTAGAAGCCAACGACGGAGTCGCGGAACGACTGCCGGCCGCGGTTGCTCGGGTACTGATGCGTCGAGGGGTCGGCAACCGCCCGCTGCATGCTCGCGACGATCATCTCGGGCGTGGGCGTGTCCGGGTCGCCGATGCCGAGCGAGATGATGTCCACGCCTGCGGCGCGCTTGTCGGCGATCTTCTGCTCGATGGCAGCGAAGAGGTACGGGGGCAACAGCCCCATACGCGCTGCGCCGATTGGACGGCTCATGCGTTCACCACGCGGCGCGTGAGGTCGGCCGACATGCGGCCCTCGTACACCGGCTGTGCCGGTCCGGTCATCGTGACCTCCAGGTCGTCTGTGACATCAATGATCAGGTCGCCGCCGGCGAGATGCACCGTCACGGGGCTCTCGGCGCCATCCAGCCGCACGGCGGCCACCGCAGCGGCGCACGCGCCGGTACCGCAGGCCATGGTGACCCCCACGCCGCGCTCCCACACACGCATGGTGATCTCGCCCGGTCCCTCCCGACGGATGAACTCCACGTTGGTGCGCTGGGGGAACCGCGGATCAATCTCGATAAGCGGCCCCAGGGTGCGCACCACCGCGTCGGGGTCGTCGTGACGGATGATCGCGTGGGGGTTCCCCATCGACACATCCGCAAACCGCACATCACCGAGCTCGGTGTGCAGCGGCTCGTCACCCTCCCCTGCCGGGAACACCGCGCGCCCCATGTTGACGGCCACCACGTCGCCGTCAACCTTCACGTGCACCGGGCCCGCACCGGTGAGAATTCTGCCGTCGATGGGCAGCTGGCCCGTCAGGTCGAGGTAGCGCGCCACCATGCGGATTCCGTTGCCGCAGTTCTCGGCGTTGCTGCCGTCGGGGTTCCACACCACCATCTCCGGCCCATCGTCGTGCAGACGCACTTCGAGAATGCCGTCGGACCCGATGCCGAAGTTGGGGTCGCACACCGCCTGGGCGCGCGCGGGCGTGATGGGCACGGGCCAGTCGGCCGACTCGGTCACCACATAGTGGTTGCCGAGCCCCTGCCACTTCTGAAATGGGATTCCGGTGGACACGGGGCGGGAGGCTATCCCACGCCACCACGGGCGCGTCGCCAGTGCGACACCACATCGTCTGCGAAACCTGCTGCTGGGCGGTCACCGAGGTCGAGAACCACGTCGGGCCCCATCCGGCGCATCCAGGTCTCCTGCATGCGCGCGAGACGGCGCGTGCGCACGTTGAGAGCCTCTTCGAGGCGCTCCGCGTCCATCTCACCCGCCCCGATGGCCGCAACCTCCCGCATACCGATCACCTGCGTGGGCGCGCGGGCCAGGTCGGGCTGCGCCAGCGCGTGCTCCAACTCGCCCACGAGACCCTCGTCCAGCTCACGACGCACCCGCTGCGCGATCAGCCGGTGCACCACGTCGCGGGGGCGCGTGATGCCCACCACGAACGCCGGGCGTCGCAGGGGCTCACTCCAGATGTCGCCGCCCCCATCCGCATCGTCACCCATGGCCGCACGCTCAAGCGCCCGCACCACGCGACGTGGGTTGTCGGTGTCGATGGCGGCAGCAGCGCCGGCGTCACGCGCCATGAGCTCTGCCACTGCTGCCTGGAGATCGGCGGCCACGAGGCCCTCTGCCCACCGGCGCACATCGTCCGGGGGCGCGGGGCGCATGCGCATATCCGTGAGCGCGGCACGGATGTACAACCCGGTGCCTCCCGTGAGCAGCGGCGTGCCGCCGGAGTCGACCAGGCGATCGATCTGTTCGTGCGCACTGGCCGCATAGGTGCCCGCGCTCGACTCCTCAGACAGCTCCAGGTCGGCCACCAGGTGATACGGCACCTCGGCACGTTCGGGCGCGCGCGGTCCATCAGCGGCGATCTCGAGCCCCCGGTAGCGCTGAAACGGGTCGGCAACGATGATCTCCGCGCCGATCTCGCGCGCAACCGCATGGGCAAGGGCGCTTTTCCCGGCCGCCGTCGGGCCGAAGACCACCAGCACCTCAGGTGGGCTGGTCAGGCCCCGA
This sequence comes from uncultured Actinomycetes bacterium, assembly GCA_903866425.1. Classification (GTDB taxonomy): domain Bacteria; phylum Actinomycetota; class Thermoleophilia; order Miltoncostaeales; family Miltoncostaeaceae; genus SYFI01. Next base: position 14,684 of record CAIPNN010000279.1, on the reverse strand, counting down.
CCACGGTGGGCACATCGGCCATGCGGCCGGAGAGGCTCGTGGACGTGGAGTGGTCGATGACCACCGGCACGATATCTCCGGGGGCTGCGGTGCCGGGGAAGCTCACCATCACGTTGTGCTGGGTGCGGCCCGCCAGACGCGTGTCATCTGTGCGCGATGGCCCCTCCACCAGCACGTCCTGGGTCGTCCCCACGTGCCGGGCCAGACGCTCACGCGCGGTCGCCTGCACGACCTCGATCAACGCCTGGATGCGCTCGCCCTTCACCTCAGGTGGGACGTCGTCCTCAAGCGTCTCCCCCGCCTCCGTGCCGGGCCGGGGCGAATACAGGAAGGTGTAGGCCCCGTCGTACTGGGCTTCGGTCACCAGCGACAGCGTGTCCGCAAAGTCATCATCGGTCTCGCCGGGGAATCCCACGATCAGATCGGTGGTCAGTGAGATGTTCGGCACGCCCTCGCGGATACGCGTGACCAGATCGAGGTAGCGATCCCGGTCGTACGTGCGGCGCATGGCCTTCAGAATGCGCGTCGATCCGGCCTGCGCGGGCAGGTGGATGTGCTGGCACACCTCGGCGATGTCACGATGCGCCGCGATGACGTCCGCCTTGATGTCCTTGGGGTGCGGGCTCATGTATCGCACGCGGGCGATGCCATCCACCGCGCTCACTGCGCCCAGCAGTTCGGCAAACGTCGCACGGGACGCCCCATCGAGGTCGCGCCCGTACGAGTTGACGTTCTGACCGAGCAGGGTCACCTCCACCACGCCATCTGCGGCCTGGCGGGTGACCTCGGCCACCACGTCATCCAGCGGGCGACTGCGCTCGCGACCGCGCACGGACGGCACGATGCAGTACGAGCACACGCAATTGCAGCCCACGGAGATCTGCACCCATGCCTGATGCGCACGCGCCCGCCGCAGCGGCAGTTCGCCGCTGAACCGCCCATCAAGGCTGAAGGCGCCCACCGGGGCGATGCGCTCGCGGGCGAGGAACTCACCCAGACGATTCACCTCGCCGGGGCCGAACGCGATGTCGACAAACGGATACGTGGTGAACACGGTGTCTTTCTGGCTCTGCGCCCAGCAGCCCCCGACGGCCACAACCACGTCGGGCCGCTCGCGCTTGATGCGCTTGGCCTCACCGAAGCTGCCCATGAACCGTTCGTCCGCCGACCCGCGGATGGTGCACGTGTTGAACACGATCAGGTCGGCGTCGTCCCGCTGGTCGGCCGGCACGTAGCCGAGCGACTCAAGCAGTCCGCGCATGCGCTCAGAGTCGTGCGCATTCATCTGACACCCGAAGGTGGTGAGGTGGTACTGGGGCACGGCGGTAGATGCTAGCCGTGCCCCAGCCACACGCACTATGCGGCCTTGGCCTCCGGGGCGTCATCTGCCACCAGCACCTCACCCGTCTCGGGGTCGACCTCGAGGGCCTCCGCCGAAGGTCCGGGCGGCGTGGCCGACACGCCGGCGGCCTCGCGGATGCGCGCCTCGATGACGTCTGCCACGTCGGTGTGCTCCTTGAGGAACGCCCGTGCCGCATTGCGGCCCTGACCCAGACGCTCGTCGCCGAACGAGAAGTAGGAGCCGCTCTTGGTGACGATGTCGTGCTCGAGACCCAGGTCGATGAGGTTGCCCTCGTGTGACACGCCCTCGCCGTAGAGGATGTCGAACTCCGCCTGACGGAACGGCGGGGCGACCTTGTTCTTGACCACCTTGACGCGGGTGCGCGACCCGATGACCTCGGCGCCTTCCTTCAGGTTCTCGATGCGGCGCACGTCAAGGCGCACCGACGAATAGAACTTGAGCGCGCGGCCACCCGAGGTGGTCTCGGGCGAACCGAACATGACGCCGATCTTCTCGCGGAGCTGGTTGGTGAAGATGCAGATGGTGCCGGTGCGGTTGAGTGTTCCGGCGAGCTTGCGGAGTGCCTGCGACATGAGGCGGGCCTGGAGACCGACGTGCGTGTCGCCCATCTCACCCTCGATCTCGGCCTTCGGCACGAGCGCAGCGACGGAGTCGATGCACACCACGTCGAGCGAGCCAGACCGCACCAGCAGATCGGCGATCTCGAGGGCCTGCTCGCCATGATCGGGCTGCGACACGAGCAGTTCGTCGGTGTTGACGCCGATGCGGCGGGTGTATGAGGGGTCGAGCGAGTGCTCGGCGTCGATGAAGGCCGCGAGTCCACCGCGCTTCTGCACCTGCGCCCTCACGTGGTACAGGATGGTGGTCTTACCTGAGGCCTCGGGACCGAACACCTCGACGATGCGGCCGCGGGGCAGCCCGCCAATGCCGAGGGCCACGTCGAGGGCCAGCGCGCCCGTGGGCACGTAGTCGACGTCGGTGAGGGGCATATCGCCCATGCGCATGATCGACCCCTTGCCGAACTGCTTCTCAATCTGCGCGACTGCCGATCCGAGTGCCTCTGACTTCTCCACCGTGTCCCCCTGTTGGCGTTGCCGGGCGAAATATAGAGCGATCCCCGGCGTATGTCGAACACATGTTCGCACTCACCTCGGACGTTCCTTCTTCACCGTAGGCCGCCACCGGACACGCGTACCGCACGACCGGTGCCGGGAGGGTCACGCGGGGGTGACGATCAGGCCGTCACGGCCTCCCGCAGCATGTGCAATGCAATTGTCGCGGCGCGCTGTCGGACGCGCTCGCGGTCGCCATACAGGTGCAACTCGCGCACGTCCACCCCCTCTGGACCCGTCACGCCCACGTACACGAGCCCGATCGGCTTCTCGGGACTCCCGCCCCCCGGACCAGCGATGCCGGTGACCGAGATGGCCCACGTACTGCCCAGATGGGCGCGGACCCCCACGGCCATGGCCTCTGCACAGGCAGCCGAGACGGCACCGTGCGTGGCCAGCAGTTCGGCCGGCACGCCCAGTACGTCGCGCTTCACGGCGTCGTCATACGACACCACGCCGCCGAGGTACCACGCACTCGCCCCCGGCACTGCGGTGAGACGCGCCCCGATCATTCCCCCGGTGCACGACTCCGCAGTCGCCAGCGTGACGCCGCGCTCCTGCAGTGCCGCGCCGAGCACCTGTTCAATGCGTGCGCCATCCCGCGAGAAGATGGCGCCCGGGAAGGTGGTGTCGAGGTGATGTGCCAGCGCGCGCCCGTGCGCGTCGTCGGGTCGGATGACCACCTCAAGCTCACCAGGCTTCGCACACACCCCCACCTCAATGCCGTCGTGCCACTGGGGATCGTCAATCGCCTCGATGAACTCCGACTCCACAACCCCCGCCAGCCGCAGGGTGATGGGCGGGCCGCCCGCGCGGGCGAGCAGGTCATGCAGGCGAGGTGTGGCCACTGCGTGCTGCCACGAGGCCATGCACTCCCACGGCGGCCCCGGGAGTACCACCACGGTCTGATCGCCCACTGGCAACACCGCTCCCGGCGCCGTTCCGGGCGGAGGCAGGGTCACTGCGCCGTCTGGCACCAGCGCCTGCTTGCGCGCCGCGGCATCGCGTACCGCAGCAGAGGCGCGCACCCGCACCCCCGACATGGCCTCGTTGATCCGCGCGAGCGCGGTGGCACTCTCGGCCAGCGGCACGCCCACGGCCCTCGCCACGGCCTCCATGGTGCGGTCGTCGTGCGTGGGTCCGAGCCCGCCGGTCACTACCACCAGGTCGGTGCCGTCCGCGAGGGCGGCCGCCACGGCGGCCTCGATAGACGCCAGGGCGTCATCAACAACAACGGTCCCCACCACACGAATGCCCCGTCCGGTGAGATCGGCGGCGATCGACGCCCCGTTCTCATCGCGCACACGTCCTTCAAGCACCTCGGTGCCCGTCACCACGAGGCGCGCGCGCAGCATCAGCCGCCTGGAACCCGAGTGGCGCCGTCGCGGGTGATCAGGAACTCGCCTGTGCCCCCCTGAATCGCGAGTGGCTCCCCGTCGAGGGTCACGGTGATGAGGCGCGGATTGCCGATGCGCACCCATGCCTGGTTGGGCACCGTAAATGCACGCGTGGCACCGGGCACCAGCAGGCCGCTGTACAGCGTGGCGCCGGTGGCCGAACTCGTGCGCACCTCCAGATAACTGCCGCGTGCCCCACGACCCGTGAACGACAGGTTGACCGACTGCACGGGTGCCGGAGCGGCGGCCGTGGCTGTGGTGCTCGTCGGCGTGCCGGGAGCCGGCCCCGCCGAGCCGCCGATTCCGAGCCACGTGAGCACCGCCACACCGGCAACGCCGCCGATGGCAAGCCACAAGAGCTGCGCCTCGCGCCGCCGGGGGCCGCGCTCGGCCCGTCGTTGCGCGCGCCTGCGCCCCTCAGGGGACAGCGCATGCGCCAGCACGCCATAGCGCGATTCGTACTCGTCGAGCACCAGCGCCGGGTCGATTCCCAGGTAGCTCGCGTATGCCCGCAGGAACCCGCGTACGTACGAGGGGTCGGGCAGCAGGTCGAAGTCCTCATCCTCCATGGCGCGCAGGTAGCGCGTCCTGATCCTCGTGCCGGACTCGGCAGTGGGATAGTCGATGCCCTGGCGTACCCGGGCCTCACGAAGGCTGTTTCCGATTTCGTACATGCGAGAACCCGCCGCAGTGGCGGGGCGCGGAAGGTATCACCGGCACTGCACACGGACGACGTGGAAAACTCCCGCCCGGCGCGACGATCGTTACGGAATGATGCCCTCTGAAACGTCGTCGTCCACCTCGGCGATGCCCAGCACGCGCGAGATCTCGCCCTCGCCGATGAGCACGGTGCGCGGCTTTGAGCCCTCGTGCCCGGAGATGACACCCAGGCGCTCGAGCGAATCGACCAGGCGGCCCGCGCGCGCGTACCCCACGCCCAGGCGACGCTGCAACAGCGACACCGACGCGCTGCCCTGCTGCACCACGGTCTCGATGGCGCGCTGAATGAGTTCGTCGCCGCCGGCGTCCACTTCGTCCTCGGCCACCTCGGGGCGCTTCAGCAGCTCCTCACGCATCTCCGGCCTGCCCTGACGACGCCAGTGGTCGGTGATGGCAAGGATCTCGTCCTCGCCCACGTAGGCGCCCTGAAGGCGCTGAAGGCGTGAGGTGCCCACGGGGCGGAACAGCATGTCGCCATTGCCGAGCAGCGACTCGGCGCCACCGGAGTCGAGCACCACGCGGGAGTCGACCTGCGACGACACCGCGAATGCGATGCGCGAGGGCACGTTGGCTTTGATCATGCCGGTGATCACATCCACCGACGGCCGCTGCGTGGCGAGGAGCAGATGAATGCCGACGGCACGGCTCTTCTGCGCCAGACGGATGATGGCGTCCTCCACCTCACCCGGGGCCACCATCATGAGGTCGGCGAGCTCGTCGATGACCACGAGAATGTGCGGCACCACGCTGAGGCCCTGGTCACGACGAATCTTGTTCCAGTCGTTCAGGTTCCTCGCGCGCGCGGCGCCCATCAGTTCGTAGCGCGCCTCCATCTCACCCACGATGTTCGAGAGCACCGCGGTGGCGTTCTTCATGTTGGTGACCACCGGCGTGAGCAGATGCGGAATGCCCTCGTAGTGGTTGAGCTCGACCTTCTTCGGGTCGATCATCACAAGGCGCAGTTCTTCCGGCGTCGCACGCAGGAGAATCGATGCGAGCAGTGCGTTGACGCACACGCTCTTGCCGGTGCCCGTTGACCCTGCGATAAGCAGGTGCGGCATACGTGCAACGTCGAGGAACACCGCCTTGCCACCGATGTCGAGGCCCATCCATGCCGCGAGCGGCCCGGTGCCATCTGGGAAGTCGCGGTACACGTCGCCCAGCGTCACCATCTTGGCGTCGGGATTTGGCACCTCCACGCCCACCGCCTGCTTACCCGGGATGGGCGCCAAGATGCGGATTTCGTCGCTGGCGGCCAGCGCGTACGCCAGATCGTCGCGCAGCGAGGACACCTTGGCCACCTTCGTACCCGGGGCAAGGCGCAGCTCGTATCGCGTCACACGGGGGCCGGTGACGGCGTTCGCCATCTCGGCCTGCACCCCGAACTCGGCAAGGGCCTCCACCAGGCGCTTGGACGTCTCGCGCACCACTGCGGCAGAGGTGCCGCCACCCGCGCCTGACTTCTGCAGGATTCCCTTGCGGGGACGCTTCCAGCCGCCGCGCGGCACGTTGCCGGCGCCGGTGTGCACCTTGCCGTCAATCGGGTCGTCGGGCCCCTCGTCCACGATCACCGGAACCGGCGCCGTGGGCTGCGGCAGGTCAACGGCCACAAACGGGTCGGACTCGTCGGCCAGCATGTCGTCAACGTCCATCTGCTCGCCGTCAATCGGGTCGTGCAGGACGTCGTGGGCACCCTCCACCACGATGTCGGCGTCGGCCTCGTCCGGCAGATCGGCCAGATCGACGGCACCCGATGATGCGCCGAGCGCTGGCGACGGGGGCAGGTGCCCCTCCTCGTCGAACAGGTCGGGGAACCGGTCGGCACCATCGACAGGGTGCTCAGGCCCGCCCTCACGACGTGCAACGGGTGCAGCCACGGTGCGGGCGATGAGCTTCATCTCGTCCGATGCCCGTCGGCTGCCGCGAACCGTCGTCACCGTTGCGGTGGCAACACCCCGGCCAAGCGCAGCGCCAGCCACGGCGGCTCCGCGGCCCGAGCCGCGCAATGCCTCACCGAGCGACGCACCACTCATCAGCACCATGCCGGCAGCGATTCCGAGCACGGTGAGAATGTTGGCCCCCACGGGACCGATGGTGCTGTCGGTGGCCCACCAGAGCCCCGCCCCCACAACACCGCCGTTGGCCTTCATCTCGCGCACGCTGCTCCAGCCGTACGACAGGTCCATTCCCGGGCCGAAGAGGCCCGATGCGAGCCCAAGGCAGATGGCCGCGCCCACCACGAGCGCGCCAATCTGGAAGGCGCGGACCTCGAAGATGGGGAAACGCACGATCAGGTGGATGCCGATAAGCACCATCACCAGCGCTGCAAGGCCCACGCCGCGTCCCACGGCCATGCGGATGAGCGATTCGAGCGCGGAGCCCGCGACGCCCCCGCCCACGTTGAAGAACACGATGGCAGCCAGAAACCCGCCGAGGGCGATCAGCGCAAGGCCGATCATCTCCCTGGCGTAGCCGTCGCCCTGCTTGCGCGAACGCCCCTTGGGCGCACGCGAAGACGCCCGTGTGGGCTTCTTGGCTGCGGTGGTCTTCTTGGTCGCTGTGCGCGTGCGCGTGGCGGTCGCGGGCACGGTCTCCCCGGGGTCGCGGTGTACGTGACCCTGTTGCACCCCGGGGGGGTGAATTCCTGCCCTAGACCTCCACGATCACGGGCAGGATCACCGGCCGCTGACGCATCTTCCGGTTGATCAGCGAGCCCACGACATCGTGCAACTGCTTCTGCAGCACGTCCACCTCGTGAATGTGCTCCTCCGACGACTCGCGCAGGCTCTCCTCCACCTTCTCGCGGATGGCGTCGATGAGGGTGGCGTCCTCCGACCCCGCGAATCCGCGGGTGACGATTTCCGGCGACCCCGAGATGCTGCCGTCGTGGGCGTCCACCTGCACGACCACCAGCACCAGGCCATCCTCCGACATGTGGCGACGGTCGCGCACGACGGCCTCCCCCACATCCTGAGTGCCGAACGAGTCGACATAGGTGAGCCCCGACTCCACGCGCTGGCCGGTGGTCACGCCGTCAGCCGACACGTCGAGCACATCCCCGTTCTCCATGATGATGGTGCGCTCAGGAATACCGAGGCCGGCTGCGAGGGCGGCATGGGCCTTCTGGTGACGCACCTCGCCGTGGATGGGCGCGAAGAAGCGCGGACGCACCAGCTGGAGCATCCACAGCAGGTCATCCCGCACACCGTGTCCTGATGCGTGCACCTCGGGACGGTCATCGGGCGTCACCACCTTCGCGCCGGCGCCAACCAGACGGTTGATGGTCTCGTCGATGGCCAGCTCATTGCCGGGAATGCGTCGCGACGAATACACGACGGTGTCGCCGGGCTTGATGTCCACCTTCGGGTGGGCGCCGTTGGCCATGCGACGGAGCGCCGAGAGCGGCTCGCCCTGGCTGCCGGTGGTCAGGAGCACCAGCTCATCGTCGGGGACCTTGTCGATCTCCTTGTCGGAGATGATCACGCCCTCCGGTGCCTTCAGATAGCCCAGGTTGCGCGCGATGTTGACGTTGCGCACCATCGAGCGCCCCACCACACCCACCACGCGGCCGTCGCGGTAGGCGGCGTCAATCACCTGCTGCATACGGTCGATGTGCGACGAAAAGGTGGTGACGATCACGCGGCCGGGCGATGTGGCGAAGATCGCCGACATCGCGGGACCCACCGAGCGCTCGTACTTCTTGGCCGATGCCGGAACCTCGGCGTTGGTCGAGTCGGCCAGCAGCACCAGCACGCCCTGCTCGCCCAGGCGGGCGAGTCCGGCGATGTCGCTGCGCTTCTCGGGGCCGCCAATCGGCAGGTGGTCAAACATGAAGTCACCCGTGTGCACCAGCGTGCCGGCAGGCGAGTGCAGCGCAACGGCCACACAATCGGGAATCGAGTGGGTCACGCGAAGGAACTCGGCCTCGAACGGGCCGATGGCACGCCGGGGCTCGCCCGCGGCGATCTCGATCATCTCCACGTTGCCGAGCAGGCGGTGCTCATCGAGCTTGCCGCGCACCAGTGCCAGCGTGAAACGGGTGCCGTAGATGGGCACCTCGCCCACCTCACGGATGAACCACGGAACGGCGCCGATGTGGTCCTCGTGCCCGTGCGTGAGGATGAGGCCGTCGATGCGGTGCTGGTTGTCGGCCAGGTACGTCATGTCGGGCAGGATCAGATCCACGCCCATCTGGTCGGGGCCGGGGAACGTCACACCGGCGTCGATGACGACGATGCGATCGTCGTGCTCGACCACGTACATGTTCTTGCCGATCTCGCCCACGCCGCCAAGAGGGATGATCCTCAGGGCCGGGGCGCCGGTTGCTGCAGTCAGGTTGGTTCCAGTCGTTGGGATCAGGCGGTGATGCCCTGCGCATCGAGCAGCGCCCCGAGCGCTGCGCGCTCATCTGGGGTGGCCTGCACGAGCGGGAGCCTGAGGACATCGCCGGGGATGATCCCCAGCATGTCCAGCGCCGCCTTGATCAGGATGGGATTTGTCGTCTCGAAGAGGCCGGTCCACAGGGGGGCGAGCGACGCGTCAAGGGCGCGTGCGCCCTCCACATCGCCAGCGGCCACCAGCGCGGCCATCTGCTGCATCTGCTCGCCCACAAGGTGCGAGGCGACGGAGATCACTCCGACGCCCCCCATCTCGAGCACCGGCATCAGCATGTCGTCGTTGCCGGCGTAGATCGCCAGTTCGGTGGTGTCGGCCACCGCCTGGGTCTCGGCCAGGTCGGGGTTGGCCTGCTTCAGCGCCACCACGCCCGGAATGCGGGCGAGATCGGCAATGAGTTCAGGGGGCATGTTGGTGCCCGTGCGCCCGGGAATGTTGTAGAGCACCACCGGAAGACCCACGGCGGCGATGGCTGCCACGTGCTGCCTGATGCCCTCGGCCGGGGGCCGGTTGTAATACGGGGTGACCACCAGCACGGCGTCGGCACCCAGATCCTTCGACACCTCGGTGAGATGCACCGAGTGCGCGGTGTCGTTGCTGCCGGTGCCCGCAACCACGGTACCCCGACCGGCGCACTCCTCAATCGTCGCGCGGATGAGGGCAATGCGCTCATCGTCGGTGAGCGTGGAGGCCTCGCCCGTGGTGCCTGCGACCACGATGCCGTCGCTGCCGTGGTCGAGCAGGTAGCGCACCAGCGCGCGGTACGCGGCCTCATCAACGGCGCCAGAGGCGTCGAAGGGCGTGACTGCTGCGGTGAGCACTGATCCCAGCACGGGCGGGATCATACCGGCGGCCGCGGTCAGGCCGGCACCGCGGTGGCCGGAAGCGGGTCGGCAGCCTTGTCAGCAGTGAGAAGATCGGGGCTCGCCACGTTCCAGTACCCGCGATTGGCGTACCTGAGCATGCGGGGCGTCGCGATGTACCGGGCAAACAGTGCGAACAACGGATCAGGAAGCACGTTCAGCACGCTCTGCAGACGATCGAGGATGCGGTACCCCTTGCCACGCGACTGCACGAAGGCGCGATACGCCGACAGCGCCTGGTCCAGACGCATCTCTCCCGTGCGCACCCGTTCGGCAAGACGGCCGGCCACCTGCCCAAACACGAGCGCCGGGCGAATGCCCTCCCCCGACACCGGCAGACACATACCCGCAGAGTCGCCGACCAGAAACATGCCGTCGCGGACAGCGTCGGTGAGACGTGACGTGAAGTACCCGCCGTGCACCTTGCCCGGGGGGCCCAGGTGCAGGTCGTCGCAAAACCGCTCCAGATCGCCGGACAGGTCGGAGGCGCCGGTGTAGGTGGCAAGGCCGGCACGCACGTGATCGCCAGCCGGGAAGGCCCAGTAAAAGCGACGCGATCCGCGGCTCGGCCCCACATAGAAGTGCAGGCCCTCCCCACGGTACGGCTGGCGGGCCTCGACGCCGAAACTCTTGCGGGACGCCCGGGCAGCCTTCTCGCCCCCCTTGCCGGCAGCCGTTCGCCAACCCGCGGAGTCGATGACGATCGGTGCCTCGAACGTGCCCGCCGTGGTCTCCACCCTGCCCGCGCGTGCCGACGTGATGCGGGCGCGGACGAACTCGGCCCCGGTACGTGCGAAGAGGTCCTCGCAGAACTGCCGGTAGTTGAAGGTGCAGAAGCGGAAGAACGTGAGCTTCTGCGTGCGACGACGCGTGTGGAGGTAGATCTCCTCGTGCACCTGGTCGATCACATGGGTCATATCCATCTTCTCGAGGCACGCGATGGGGACGGCAGACGCAGAGGTCTCGCCGTCCCCGATCTCGAGGCGATCGATGATGAGCACCCGCCCACCGATCTGCTGTGCGGCAGCAAGGCCGCCGAACGAACCGCCGCAGATGATGGCGTCGTACTGCTCCGGCATCAGGTGCGCGGAATCTCCTGGCCGGTCTCCGGGTCAATACGGATGCCGTCGGTGATGCCCGTTCCAGGAGGTGCACCCACGATCAGCCACGACGCATCACGGTCGGAGTTGTTCTGAATGCGCCGAACGGTGCTCTTCCCCACGCGCACCCAGTCGCCGTCGTTCACCACCACGACGTCGCCCTCGATGAGCATCTCCTGCGGGCCACCGGAGAGCAGTGCGTAGATCTCCTCCTGCTCCTGATGGCGGTGGTACGCCATCTGATCGCCGGGGTGAAACGTCCATGTTCGAAGCGTCATCGACTCGGCGCCCACAGCGCCCGAGACATCGCGCGACGCGGGTCCCCCGCCCTTGCGCTCGCGAAGCTCGATGTCCTCGCCGTTTGCCTTCGTGTAGCCGTCCGCCATGTCAGCGCGCCTTCCGTTCCGGGTTGTTGGTGAGGTTATACCGGGAACAGCAGAGGTTCGATGCCGATGGTGACCCCGGGCCGCTCGCGCACCGCGCGCACCGCCAGCAGCACACCGGGCATGAAGCTGACGCGCGACAGGGAGTCGTGGCGGATGGTGAGCGTCTCGTCGAGCCCGCCCAGGATGACCTCCTGATGTGCCACCAGCCCGGGAAGGCGCACCGAGTGAATGGGCACGTCGCCCTGCATGAGCTCAGCGGTGAGCTTCGCAGTACCCGATGGCGCATCCAGCTTGCCGTCGTGGTGCAGCTCGATGATCTCGGCCTTTGGCATGTGCCGCGAGGCCTCGGCCGCAAAGCGCATCATCAGCACGGCGCCCACGGCAAAGTTCGGGGCCACCAGCAGGTTTGCCGGGCCGTTGTTCGCGAGCTCGGTGAGGTGCGCCATCTGCTCGTCGGTGAGCCCGGTCGTGCCGACAACCGCGTGCACACCGGCTTCCAGGCAGGTGCGCACGGTGTCGTACGCCACGTCGGGCTGCGTGAAGTCAACGGCGACCTCGGGCGAGGTGGCGGCAATGGCCTCGGCCACCGTGCCGAAGCACCCGTCGCCAGCGCCAGCCAGGCGCGGGTCGGCCTTGGCCACCAGCTCGGTGTCGTCGGCACCATTCACGGCATCAACCACCGCACGGCCCATGCGGCCATCGGCACCTGTCGCCATCACGCGGATCATCCGGCCTCCACCAGATTGGGAGCGAGACGGCCGGCGGCGTCGCGCACGGCATCCTCACTCGGTCCGATCGCCGCGATGCTCAGACGCGACGGGTCCCAGAATTCTGCCCCAAGCGCCTGCACGTCGTCGGCGGTGATGGCGTCAATGCGCGCAACGATCTCGTCCACCTCAAGCAACTCGGTGCCCGTGAGCACTGCGCGTCCGATGCGGTGCATGCGCGTGGCCGCGCTCTCGAGGCTCAGCACCAGACGACCCTTCAGATGCTGCTTTGCGCGGTTCAGTTCGGCCGCCGGTACGGGCTCCTCGCCCATGCGGCGCAACTCGCGCGCCATCACCTCGGCGGCCTCGTTCAGGTTGTCCTCGCGGGTGCCCAGATACACGCCCACCTGCCCGGTGTCGGAATACCCCGTGGAGTACGTGCCCACCGAATACGCCAGGCCGCGGCGCTCGCGGATCTCCTGGAACAGGCGCGACGACATCGAGCCGCCCAGAATGGTGTCGAGCACCGCCATCGCGTGACGGCGGTCATCAGAGCGATCGAGGCCCGGGCCGCCAAGGGCCACGTGGTACTGCTCAGTGGGCTTCGCACGCAGCGTCAGCACCGGCGGGCCTGCGGCAGCGGGCTCCGGCACGTGTGCGCCGTCGCCCGGGCGAAGGCCGCCGAGATACTTCTCAGACAGTTCGAGCAACTGCGCGTGGTCAACAGAACCACTGGCAGCAACCACGATATTCGGCGCCACGTAGTGGCTCTGGTGGTACGCGCGGATCTCCGATGCCGGAATCGACCCGATGACCTCGCTGGTACCGATGACCGGCCGCCCGAGCGGCTGATCGGGGAACACGGCCTCGCTCATGAGGTCGTGAACAAGATCGCCCGGATCGTCCTCGTACATGAGGATCTCCTCGAGCACGACCTGACGCTCCTGGTCGAGTTCGTGAAAGCCCGGGTTGCAGAGCATGTCGGCAACCACGTCGAAGGCCACCTCGAGATGCTCGTCGAGCACCCGGGTGTACACCACGGTGTGATCACGACCGGTGGCGGCATTGATCTCGCCGCCCAGGCCATCGAACACCTCGGCAATCTCGGCCGCGCTGAAGCGGTCGGTGCCCTTGAACAGCAGATGCTCGATGAAGTGCGACACGCCTGCCTCGGCGGGCCGCTCGAAACGCGACCCCACACCGATCCAGAAGCCCAGCGCAATCGAGCGCACGCCCGGGAGGGGCTCCGAGATAACCCGGAGCCCCCCGCCGGTCGTGTCAAGAGACGGTGTTCCCGTCGTCACTCGGCCAGGTCGTCGGTGGAGATCTTGCGGCGACGGCGCGGCTTGCGGCCACCCTCGTCCCCATCGCCACCCTCGCTGCTGTCGCCCGACGCGGCCGGGGCCGAGTCGTCGTTCAGCAGACGCAGGCCGATGCGACCGCGGGCACGGTCGACTTCCTCAACGCGCACGTCGACGGAGTCGCCGCGGTTGATGACGTCCTCCACCTTCTCCACCCGACCGGAGCCGAGGTTGGAGATGTGCAGCAGGCCGTCGACGCCCTTGGCCAGTTCGACGAATGCGCCGAACGTGGTGGTCTTGACGACCTTGGCACCCATGTAGGTGTCACCCACCTCGACGTCCTTCGTCATCGAGCGGATGCGCTCGACGCACTGGTCGGCCTTCTCACCCTGCACGCCATAGACGCTCACGGTGCCGTCATCCTCGATGGAGATCTCCACCTCGAAGTCGGCCTCGAGTGCGCGGATGGTCTCGCCGCCCTTGCCGATGACCATGCCGATCTTGTCGGGGTCGATCTTGATGGCGGTGATGCGCGGGGCCCAGGCCGACAGCTCCTGGCGCGGACCGGGCATGGCCTCGCTGATGATGCCGAGGATCTTCAGGCGGGCTTCCTTCGCCTGCTGAAGGGCCTGGGTCATGATCTCGGTGGTCACACCGTTGATCTTGATGTCCATCTGCAGGGCGGTGACGCCCTCAGAGGTACCGGCCACCTTGAAGTCCATGTCGCCGAGGTGGTCCTCGTCGCCCTGGATGTCGGTGAGCACGATGTGGTCGTCGCCCTCCTTGATGAGACCCATCGCGATACCGGCCACCGGGCGCGTGATGTTCACGCCGGCGTCAAGCAGTGCGAGGGTCGAGCCGCAGACCGACGCCATCGACGACGAGCCGTTGCTCTCAAGGGTCTCCGACACGAGCCGGAGGGTGTACGGGAAGTCCTCGTCCGACGGGATCACCGGGATGAGGGCGCGCTCGGCGAGGGCACCGTGACCGATGTCGCGGCGCTTGGGGCCACGCATGAAGCCGGTCTCACCCACGCTGAACGGCGGGAAGTTGTAGTGGTGGATGTAGCGCTTGGTCGTCTCGATCGAGAGATCGTCGATGCGCTGGGCCTCTTTGGTCGTACCGAGGGCGAGGAGCGTGAGCACCTGCGTCTCGCCACGGGTGAAGAGACCGGATCCGTGCGTGCGGGGAGCAAGACCCGTCTCCACCCAGATCGGGCGGATCTCCTCGGCCGTGCGGCCGTCGGGGCGGTGCTTGTCCACCGCGATGCGGTGGCGGATGGTCCTCTTGATGATCGACTCGAACGCCTCCGAGAACGCGGCCTTGTCCTCAGACGTGGG
>CAIPNN010000278.1 GCA_903866425.1 uncultured Actinomycetes bacterium | reverse complement strand
TGCCATCGAAGTTGACCAGGTCCGCCCCGGCATACGCACGCTCGCGCGCGAGCTCGAGCGTCACGCCCCGTGCCTGCACCGCCAGTACCCGGCCACCGGCGGTTACCAGCTGGCCGTCGGCATTCAGTGCCGTTCCAGCCTGGAACACCTCAGCGCCGGTGGCCAGTGCTTCGTCGATGCCGGTGATCACATCACCCGTGCGCGGGTCGCCCGGGTAGTTGGCGGCGGCCAGCACCACGGCAACCGACGCCTCGCCGCTCACCGGCACGGGGCTGTCGGCCAGTCCGCCACTGGCAGCGGCCAGAAGGATCTCGCCCAGGTCGCCCTCAACGCGCGGCAGCAATGCCTGCGTCTCGGGGTCGCCAAAGCGCACGTTGAACTCGAGCACCTTGGGGCCGGCCGGCGTCATCATGAGCCCGGCGTAGAGCACGCCGTTGAAGGGGATGCCGCGGCGGGCCATCTCCTTGATGACGGGGCGGTGCACCTCTTCCACCAGCTGGTCGGCAAGGTGATCGGGGATGTCGGGAACGGGGGAGACCGAACCCATGCCACCGGTATTGGGGCCGGTGTTGCCCTCGCCGATTGGCTTGTAGTCGCGCGCAGCGGGGAAGCGGGCAACGGCCGTGCCGTCACTGATAGCCAACAGCGACACCTCGGGGCCCACGAGCCCCTCCTCAACCACCACGGTGCGGCCGGCGTCGCCGAACACGGCGTCGTCAAGCATCGACACCAGCGCCTCGCGGGCCTCTGCCTCGCTCTGCGCGATGACCACACCCTTACCGGCGGCAAGGCCATCGGCCTTGATGGCGAGCGGCACGCCGTACTCGGCAACCGCGGCCATGCCCGACTCCACGTCGGTGACGGTGGTGGAGCGCGCGGTGGGAACCCCCGCGGCGATCATGATCTCCTTGGCGAAGGCCTTGCTGCCCTCAAGCTGTGCTGCGGCTGCTGACGGCCCGAGCACGGGAATGCCCGCGCCGCGCAGCGCATCGGCAAGACCCGCCACAAGCGGCGCCTCGGGACCGACCACCACGAGGTCAACGTCCTCGCCGGTCGCCAGCGCCACCAGCGCAGTGTGGTCGCTCATTGGGATGTCGCGCACATCGGCGTCGGCCGCGATGCCGGGGTTTCCCGGGGCGGCAAAAACGATCCAACCGGTCTTGGCGAGCGCGCGCACCAGCGCGTGCTCGCGACCCCCGCTCCCCACCACAAGTGCTCGGCGCGCCATGTGGGCCACGTTACCAATGGCGCCCACCGCCGATGCGGGCAGATGCCCCCTGGGTCGCGGGTCGTCCGGTCCGGGTCTCGCGGACCCGGACCGGATGGGGTTAACCCACAAGTGCGCACCGATTTCGCCAGATCAGCGCCGAGGGGAGGTACGAATAGAGGCGTGCGCCCCCGAATGATTCTCGCTGCCGTTCTCGGCGCGCTGGCGATGTCGACCGTCGCCGTCGCGCCCGGACCGCCTTCCGTCACGCTCGACGCGAACCCCGTGACGGTGCAGCCAGACGGCACCAGCACCGTCACGGCCGGCGTGCCGGTGTCGGATGCCGGCACGGTGTCGCAGGAGATCGTCCAGACCATCGACCCCACCAAGGCAGTGCTCACCGGGCTGTCCGACATCAGTAAGCCCGTGGGCTGGGGCCTGTCGTTCTTCGACGGCTCGGCATGGTCGAACACCACTCCGGCCAACGCCACGGCCTGGGCGCAGATCACGAAGGTCAAGACCTCGGGCACCATCAACTCGCAGGGGGCGGACTCGGGGTACCAGATCGCCGTCGGAACAGCGAATGGGGCAGTGGTCAACCTCACCCCGCCCGCCATCCCCTCAAGCGGGGGAGGCGACGGCTTCGTGGCGTTCTTCGACTCGGGTCGCACCCGCGTGTTCAACGTCTACCACCACAAGCTAGGCGGCGGTCAGCTCGACTGCCATGTGCTTGCGACCGGGTCGACGTGCGCCGGGTTCCCCTTCGCAGTCGGCATTCAGCGCACAGGCCAGTACTCCTCTGGCCGCGTGGTGGGCACCCGCGTCTGGATTCCCGCCTACAAGTACGGGGCCACCACCGCAGATGACTCCGTCGGCTTCTACTGCGTCGACATCGCCGCCGTGCTCGCATCGGGTGGCAGCCCCGCCCTCTGCAGCACGTCGTACGTACCGCTGGCCGTCGGCGCGAACGTCAACGCCCGCGCCAATGGCATACGGGCTGCGAACGAAGGCCTTTCAGAGTTCCAGTCGATCGACGGCGCCCCGGTCGCCGGCTCCGGATCCGAGGGCAGGCTCTGGGGCCTCGTGGTCGGCACCGGCAAGGTCGTCTGTCTCGACACCGCCACCGGAGCAGCCTGCTCCGGCATGCCCGCAAACGGCTGGTCGACAGCCGTCAAGGGCTGGAGGATCGACAACAATACGACCGGTGGGGCCCACACGTCGCTCGTAGTCTCCAGCGGGCGCGTGTACGTCGTGGGGTCAAACTCGGTGAACAACGTGACGCTCGGATCGCTGACGATCGCGTGTGTCCTGACCAGCAATCCGACGACCGAGTGCCCAGGCTTCACTGGCGGCAAGGACCTGGGTGTGATCCCGACCACTTGGGGAAGTAACAGGATCGGGCGGCTCGTGGAGCTGCCGGCGGCGGACGGCAGCCCGGCGGGTGTGTGCATCCTCGGCGATACGCGCAGCGTCGCCTTTTACGACTTCAATGAGTCACGGTCGGCATCGAGCACCACAGCCGTGCCGTGTTGGGACGCCAGCGGCGTGGCATTCTCGGGACCGGCTTCGCTCAGCGCCATGGTGACGTCGTCCTTCGTCTTCGGCTTCACCGAGTACCAGCACCCCATGCGCACCGGTAGCCGCATCTACTGGGGCAACGGCGTCAACTACACGGGCAACGTCAACCAGCCACCGCGGGTGTTCTGCTGGGATGCCGCCAAGAATTCGGGCGCGGGCGGCCCATGCGCCAACCTGCCTGCCACCGGGTACGAGGTGGACAACTACACCGTCACGCCCGACCCCGCGATTCCTGACTGCATCTGGGTTACCCGCGACGCCCAGCCCAACCTGCTCACGTACAACATGGTGAGCAACGTCTCGGGGTGCTCGTCGATCGCACCCACGCGCGCATCGTTCCCCGGCAACACGCTGGTGCCGCGCATGGCCTGCAGCACCAGCCCGGGCGCGGTGCGGGCGTGGAAGACCTTCACGCTCACGAGCCCGCCGCCGGGGGCGAACTTTTCGGTGGTGCTCACCGTGAAGGACTCCAGCGGCATGCCCATTCCCGGCTGGATCAACATCCCGGTGACGGCGGGTAGCGCGGTTGATCTCTCGTCGCTGAGCCCCGCAGCAACCGGGGTGAGTCCGACGTTCGACGTCGACTTCACCATCACATCGGGCAGCATCAGTGCGGCCACTGCCGAGGTGAAGGCCGTCGGTGATGCACCCGAGTTGTGTCTGACGGTCCGGGCCAACCTGACCTGCCCTGCGGTGGCGGCCCCCGGGCCCATTCCCGCGCCCGCAAACTCGTCCAGCATGGCGCTGCTGGCCGAGGGCAGTGCCACCGACTCGCAGAACCAGACGAGCATGTTCGCGCCGGCATCGGGCACGCTGAGTATTGCGGCCCCAACCGTTGCGCAGTGCAGCGGCACCCTGGGCGGGCAGGCGGTCGACACGAGCCCAACACCGAGACCCGCCGCAGGCGTCACGGTTGCGCTTCTCGATTCTTCGGGCAGTCCGGTGGTGTACCCGGCGGGCGATCCCCAAGCGGGGCAGCCCGTCACCACCACCACCAACGCCAGCGGCAACTACGCGTTCCCGGGTCTCTCGCCCGCGTCATACAAGGTGCGCTTTGTCGACGCCGCCGCTGCGACGGTGGTGTCGTCCACGGTCGCGTCCGGAGGCAGCGGCACTGCCACTGCGTCAAGCGGGGCGGTGGTGTCGAATGCCTCGGCGGTGACGGTGGGTGGCACCAGCACGGTCAACGCCATCTACACCCTGGCGCCGGTGGCGCCCAGCCGCACAGCGACCACGGCGATGAACACCGCGGTGGTCTTTGATCCTTTCGCGGTGGCCGGGTCCTCGTCTGCCGCCACGCCGTCCACCGGATCGAGCTTCGCCGCCGCCAACAAGGCCGCCACCCGCCTGTGCGACTCGACGACCACCCCGGCGCAGAACGGCACGACGGTGCCCTGCACGCTCACCAGCCGCGTTGTAAGTGGTCAGGGCACCTGGTCTGTCAACACCAATTCGGCCTCTGCTGATGCTGGGAAGATCACCTTCACGCCCAACACCGGCTACACCGGCGCAGCCGACGCCATCACCTACGGCGTTACCGATGCGGCCAGCCAGAAGGCCGCCGGCACCCTCACGCCGACGGTGGTCGGCGCTCCATCTGCCACCAGCGACACCTCCACCGGCGACTGGGACACCAACCAGACCATCTCGGTGCTCACCAACGACTCCGCTGCGTCGGGCGCGAACTTGGTTGCCAGCACCGTGAAGCTCTGTCCCAACCCGCAGCCGTCATCGCCATATACGGCCTCCAACTGCAACCTCTCGACGCTGACCATCAGCAATCAGGGCACCTACACCGCCAATGCCGATGGCACCGTCACCTTCGATCCGCTGCCGGCCTTCAGCGGGCAGGTGCCCACCCCGGTTCGCTATGTCGTGCAGGACACCGCCAGCCAGGTCGCGAGCGCGCTGATCACGCCGACGGTGAATCCGCCTGCCACGCCGGTGGCAACGCCTGAGACGAAGGCCGTCATCCCCGGCGGCACCGCGACCTTCAGCAACCTCATCACCGGCGCAGGCGCGCTGGCCACGGGCTCCGGCTTGCAGACCGGCAACACGTACGGACCGTGTCTTGTGGACCCATCGGATTCGGTCTGCAAAGCCACCTTCGCCATCGCCGGCGAAGGCACATGGACTGTCAACCGCAGCACGGGTGTCGCCACCTTCGTCGCCTCCGGCAGCGCAACGGCGGGCACCAAGACCCCCGTGACCTACCGCGTGACCGACGCCGTGGGCCAGACCGCAACCAGCACGCTCACTCCCACCATCCCGGCGCCGCCAGCGGCGACCAACGACACTTCCACTGGGGCGTGGGACACCAACCAGATCATCAGCGTGCTCACCAACGACTCTGCCGCGTCTGGCGCGAGCCTGGTTGCCAGCACCGTGAAGCTCTGCCCCAACCCGCAGCCGTCCACGCCATACACCGCGAGCAATTGCAACCTATTGACGCTGACCATCAGCAACGAGGGCACGTACACCGCCAATGCCGATGGCACCGTCACCTTCGACCCGCTTCCGGCCTTCAGCGGCCAGGTGCCCACCCCGGTTCGCTACGTGGTGCAGGACAACGCAACCCAGGTGGCCTCGGCGCTGATCACACCAACGGTCACCCCGCCCGCCCTGCCGGTGGCAACGCCTGAGACCAAGGCCGTTATCCCCGGCGGCACGGCGACCTTCACCAACCTCATCATCGGGGGCAGCGCCCGTGCTACAGGCACGGGCCTCCAGACCGGCAACACCAGCGGCCCTTGCCTGGTGGACCCGTCCGATTCAGTGTGCAAGGCCACCTTCTTCATCGCCGGAGAGGGCACTTGGGCCGTCAACCGCACCACTGGCGTCGCCACCTTCGTGGCGCTCAACAACGCCACACCCGGCACCAAGACGCCGGTTACCTACCGCGTGACCGACGCCGTTGGCCAGAACGCCACCAGCACGCTCACTCCCACCATCCCCACGGCGCCCGCAGCAAACCCCGACACGTCGGTGGGTGCGGTCGACACCAACCAGACCATCAGCGCGCTTTCGAACGACACCGCGGCATCGGGTATGAGCCTTGTCCCCTCGACGGTGCGCATCTGCACAACTGCCACGGCGACCGGATCGTGCACCGGCACCACCCTCACCATCTTGGGCGAGGGCACCTACACCGCCAACGCCGATGGCACGGTCACGTTCGACCCGCTGCCGACCTTCACCGGCACTGCGACCCCCATTAAGTACGTGGTTGAGGACACCCTTGGCCAGAAGGCGACCTCCACCATCACGCCCCAGGTGGTCGCCATTCCCGCGCCTGCGGCGAGCCCCGACATCACCGCCGGCCTTCCCGGTGCCACCCAGACGGTGAGCCCGGTGCTCAACGACACCCCGGGCGCAGTTGCCCACCCGCTTGACCCGACCACCGTGCGCCTTTGCAGCCCGTCAGAGACCGCTCCCGCGTGCACCCAGGCAAGCCTTACCACTGCTGATGGCGTGTTCACCGTCAACCCGCTGACCGGTGCCATCAGCTTCCAGCCGGTTTCAGGCTTCCTCGGCACCGCCGCACCGGTCACCTACGCGGTGTCCGACACCGCCTTTCAGCGTACGTCGACCACCTACACGCCCAGTGTGGTCGGCGTTGGCCCACCGCAGGTTGCTCCCTCGACAGTCGCGGTGGCCTACGGCACCCCGGGGAACATGACCCCGCAGGTGACCCCTGGCACCGCACCACTTGACCCGGCCAAGAGCTGTCTTGCCGCACCCGGTGCCACCTGCACCCCGGGTGAGACCGCCCTCTCCCGCCCTGAGGGCACCTACGTCCTTGACCCCTCAACCGGGGTTGTCACCTTCACGCCCCAGCAGGGCTACTCAGGCACCCCATCCGACCCGCCGCTCTTTTGCGCCACTGACACCGCCGGCCAGAGCGCGTGTGCCACGCTGACGCCGACTGTCGCCCCGCAGCCGGCCGATGCCACGACTCAGGGCGACCCCGGTCGCCCGCTTCCGGGTGCACCGTCCCCTGCAGCACTTCCCGATGTTGAGAGCACTATGGCCGGGCAGGCGGTGACCCTTCGCCCGCTGGCAAATGACTCGCCGTCATCAGGCGCGATGCTCAACCCGTCAAGCGTGCAGCTTCGCGACCCGAAGACCGGCCGCTACCTGGACGTGGTGAGCATCCCCGGCAAGGGCACCTTCCGCGTGAACCGTGATGGCAGCGTCACCTTCACGCCGCAGCCGGGCTTTGTGGGCACCACGCCCGCCATCACCTACCGGGTGAGCGATTCCCTTGGCAAGACCACCACCAGCACCATCACGGTGATCGTGCGCGACACCCCGCCGCCGTGGGCCGATCCGCAGTTTGATCAGGCCATGCGTGGCCAGACGGTCATCTTCGATCCGATCGGCCAGGCCAACACGGGAAGCGCCCCGCTTGTGCCGGGCTCGGTACGCATCAAGGACCCTGCGACCGGCAAGTGGACCACCCGCGTGGTGGTGCCGGGCGAGGGCACCTGGAGGGTGGATACCACCACCGGCAAGGTGCGCTTCACGCCGCTCCCGTCGTTCACCGGCTCTGCCACGCCCCTCTTCTACGGCGTTGCCGACCGCCGAGGCCAGCGGGTGAGCAGCACCCTGAACCCGGTGATCCGCTCCAAGGGGCCGGCCCTTGAGATCACGACCCGCGCCTCTCACACCGTGCTTCGCCCCGGCCAGCGATCGCTCGTCACCCTTCGCATCGCAAATCAGGGCCTTGCAACCACAACGTCAACCATCACCCGCGCGCCCATCCCCAAGGGCTTTGCGGTGGTCAACCCAATGGGTGGCACTGTGCGGGGCGGCTGGATCCGCTTTGCCACCGGCAACCTCAAGTCGGGCGGCTCGACCACCCGCAGGTTCGTGCTGGTGGCGACGGCCGCCGGCACCGGGCAGGGCGATCAGCAGCTCACCGGCTGGGCCACCTCGACCAATACGCGATCGGTGAACGACCCGACGGCGCTCCGGGTGATCGGTGCGGTGACGGGCACGGCGGCCGTCACGGGGTAGAGCCCGGTGTGCCGGGGGAACCCCCAGGGGTTGGGATAACCCACAAATTCATGCCGCTTGCAGGGATTTAGCCGTGCGCGTCGTGCAAGATGACGCCCGATGAATCAGTTCTTCCCCCGATCCCGGCGGCTTCTCGCCGTCTTGGCGATGGCCGTGGCCGTGGCAATTGGCCTCCCCGCTGCCGCCGCGGGCCAGACGGCCACCTCGGTGACCATCAGCGCCAGCCC
>CAIPNN010000277.1 GCA_903866425.1 uncultured Actinomycetes bacterium | reverse complement strand
CCTCGGCCTGCTCGACCAGATCGCCACCTTCGGCAACGGCCGCGTTGACATGGCCGATGCGCTCGACCTGCTGGGTGTGGTGAGCCGCGAGACGCTGTTCGACCTTGTTGACCTGATGGCGCAGGGTGATGCCGCGGGTGCCTTCGAACTGCTCGGGTCATCCCTCGACGGCGGTGCTGACCCCGAGGAACTGATGCGCGGGCTCGTGAGCCACCTGCGCCACGCCTGCCTGCTGCAGCAGGGAGCACAGGTGCGCGAGGAGTGGGCGCTCGCCCCCGACGAGGTTGACCGCCTGCGGGCGCAGGCCAACCAGCTGAGCCCGGTGCAGGTGGTGCGCGCAATTGACCTGCTGGCCGACGCCCAGGTGCGCATCCGTCACGGCCAGGCCGACCCGCGCATTCAGCTGGAACTTGTGGCCGCCAAGTTGTCGCGGCCCTTCCTCGACCCGGGCCTCGAAGGCGTTGCCGCTCGCGTTGAGGCGCTGGAGCGCGGGCGTGTGGCGTCAGGGAGCGGAGCGCCGGCTCCGCCCGCCCCAGCGGCCCCGGCCGCGCCTGCGCCCCCGGCACCACCCACGCCGGCGCCTGCCGCACCGGCACCGCCTGCGCCAGCCCCCACGGCCGCTGCGCCCACGCCCACGCCCGCGGCCACCGAGCCCGAGCCTGCCGCACCGCCTGCACCCACTCCCCCGCCCGCAGCTCCCGTGCAGGTTGACGTGGACGACGACTTCCCCGACGACCCGGGCTCCGACGCCCCGCCGCCCGAGGGTGTGGTTGACGTGCCCGCGCCCGCGGCGCCCGAGGCACCGCACCCCACCGAGCCGGTGCTGCCGGACGCCGAGCACATCGGCCGCGCATGGCCACGCATTCTCGGCATTCTCGAGCAGCGCTCACCCCACCTGCACGCGTTCCTTCAGGGCTCTGAGGTGCAGCGTGTGGCAGACGGCACCGTGACCGTGGGGGTCAACGGCGGCGTGGCCGTGGCCATGCTCTCGCGCCCCGATGAGCGGTCTGGAGTGGAGGCCGTCATCAAGGACATGACCGGCGAGCCCCTGCTCATGAAGTTCGTCGAAATGGCCGCATCTGCACCGGCACCCACCGCGGACGCTCCACCAACTGACGGCGGAACCATCGACCACAATCGGATCATCGAGGAGATCCGGTCTGCGTTCGATGCCGAAGTGATCGACACCACCGAAAAGGAATAGCCATGGCGATGAATCAGCAGAAGATGATGAAGCAGATGCAGAAGCTGCAGGAGGACATGGCCCGGGCGCAGGAGGAGCTGCTCACCGAGACCGTGCAGGCCTCTGCCGGCGGTGGCGCTGTGACGGCCACGGTCACCGGTGGCCTTGAGCTGGTGTCGCTTGAGATCAATCCGGCAGCCGTTGACCCCGACGATGTCGAGCTGCTGCAGGACGTGGTGGTGGCAGCCGTCAACGAGGCACTGCGCGCCGCGCAGGAGATGGCCAACCAGAAGATGAGCGCCATCACGGGCGGCCTCGGCGGCCTGGGCCTGCCGGGCTTCTAGGCCGGATCACCCCGCCGCATGGCGTCGATCCTCACACCGTCGGTTGATGCCCTTGTGGCGGAGCTCGCGCGCCTGCCCGGCATTGGCCCGCGCAGCGCCCAGCGTCTGGCGTTCCACCTGCTGAAGGCGCCGTCGGAGCGCCCGCAGGCGCTGGCCGACGCCATCGCCGCGGTGGTCGACCGCATCACGCCGTGCACCGAGTGCTT
>CAIPNN010000276.1 GCA_903866425.1 uncultured Actinomycetes bacterium | reverse complement strand
CCGAGGATTCCGTAGGCGATGGCCCGGTCGCGCCCCTCGTAGTTGGCAGCGGCGAGGGATGCGATTGCCGGGATCACCAGCACCGCGCCGATGCCCTCCACCACGGACCATCCGATGAACAGCATGGGGAAGCCCTGCGAGATGGAGGTGATGAACGAGCCGACGCCATAGATGCACAGGCCGATGACGAACGTGCGCCTGCGCCCGAGGCGATCGCCGATACCCGCGCCGGTGAGCATGAATGCCGCCATGGTCAGGGCGAATGTGGCGATTGCCAGCTGCATCATCTGTACGCTGGTGTCAAGGTCGTTGACCACCGTGATGATCGACACGTTCATCACGGTGCCATCGAGCACCATGATGAACTGGGCGAGGCCCAAGATGATGATGGCGGTCCACTTGCCCACGCGGCGACCTTAGTCGCCGGGGCGGGCGGGGTGTACGGCTAGTTCGCCGGAATCGCCCGACCGCGCAGGCGGCGGTCGCGGGCGCGGAGCAGCGCGGGACGCGCGGCCACTGCAGTGAGCGCAAGCACGATGGCCACCACGGCGTAGGCGCCGCGCGGCCCGAGCAGGTCGGCCGCGACGCCACCGAGCGCAGCACCGGCGGCAAGCCCTGCCATCACGAGGGTACGTCCGGCCACACCGGCGAGCGCCTGCATCGACTGCGGCACGCGGCGGGCACGGGCGCCCATGAGCGTGGCGGCGCACACGGCGTTGGCGAGCATGAGCGGCGCATACGCCAGTGCGGTGCCGAGTACCCCGGGAATGACGGCCATGGCCGCCGCCGGCACCACATAGGCGGCGCAGGCCAGCACCACGATGGTCTAGTCGGCGTGACGTCGGTCGAGCCGGGTGATGATGGGCGTCGCGAGCATCATGCAGGCCACTCCGGCACCGAGCACGGCGGCCAGCGCAGCACCGGTCACGTGCAGGTCGTTGCGCAGGTGCGGCACGGCGAGGCTGATGGCAGCACCGGACGCGACGCTCCAGCAGATACCCGTGATGGTGAGGGCGCGCAGGTTGCGGGAGAGGAAGAGGAACGCCAGACCGCGGCGCACACGTGGGCGCGGGGCATCGCTTGCCACCCGTACGTCAAGGCGGGCAGATGCCGTGGTGGCACCAACAGCCGCCAGCACGAGCGCACCGGCCACCATCCACATGGCGTTGCCGGCCCCGAGCACCAGCGCGAGTCCGGCAACAGCCGGGCCGCCGAAGTAGCCGAGGTTGAAGGCCTGCGCCAGTGCGGCCTGTGCGGGCATGATCTCGTCGCGCGGTGCGATGACGGCAAGTGCGCCGAACATGGCGGCGTCAACGAACACGCGCACTGCGCCGATGAGGAAAGCGCCGGCGTAGAGCACCCAGAGTCCGGGGTTGCCCGCGCCGAGTACCAGCGCAAGCGTTGCGGCGATGACCACTCCGGTGGTGAGCGCCGCACCCATCATCGGACGACGCGCCAGGCGATCGCCCGCAATGCCAGCGGGCACGGCCAGAAGCAGGAAGGGCACGAACGTGATGGCAAAGCCCAGGGCAGCCTGCGACAGCGATCCGCCCTGCTCAAGGATGAGCCACGGGATGATGACGGTCATCATTCCCTGAGCCAGCGCGTGCGCGGCCTGCGTGATGAGCAGGGCGCGTCCATCGCGGGACCGGAGAAGCGGATTTCGGCGGTCGTTCTTCATTCACCAACGACGCTAAAGCGGTCTGTGATGCCCGTCAATAAGTGCGGGGGCGCACGAAGTACCCCCTCAAAACGGGGCGTAGATGGGAGGTCTTGGGGTGCCGGGTGCGGTACTGGCAGGCGACTGTGGGGGTTCGTGACGTCGGTCACGACCTGCCGTGTTTCGTGTTACGGCGAAGGTGAAGATCTCGTAACGATCACGGGTTTTCGGTGTCTTTTGCGCGGCGCGGACGCGCAGCGGCGGCCGTTGCCGCTGCTGCATCGAGGGCCGAGGCCGCCCCCTTGCCGGGTGCGCGACGGTCGCTCGATACAACGACGCGGCACGGGGCGTGGTGCAGCACGTAGTCAACGGTGCGCCCGAAGATGCGCCCACCTGCGCGTCGACGCGCTGCGACACCCATCATGATGACCTCGGCCTCCACCGCCCGGGCTTCGTCCACGATGGCGCGGCCGGCCTGCCGCCCGCGAATGGTGCGGGTGGTCACCTCGGCGCCGTACTCCTCGGCGATGGCGCGGGCATGCGCGAGCAACTCGTCGGCCGCACGCTCTTCGCGTGGCATGCGGGCCTCGAGCGGCAGCTCCACCGGCACCTCCACCACGTTGATCACCTCGATCTTCACGTTGTTGTCTGCCGCCAGCTTGCCGGCGGTCACCATCATCTCCTCTGATGCCTCGGTGGCGACAATGGGCACCAGGATGTTGGTGTACGCAATGTCCACCTCGGCGATGGGCGCCGTGCGCTCGAGTGCCACCGTCTGGGTCCAGGGCGCGTTGATGTGTCGTCGGTACGCCAGATACATCAGGAACCCGAGGGCCATCCACGCGAGGCCCACCCAGCGCGCATCGGGCCGCAGAATCAGCACCGCCACGAGGGCGCCGCCCGTGCCGAAGACGCCGAAGAGGGCGAACAGCGGGATGCTGCGCCCGCGGAATGGGATGTTGGGTTTGCCGTGCCAGGGGCGTTTGTATTCGGGCGACTTCCAGCGCATCCAGATGATGGCGAGGTGCGCGATGGTGAACGACAACATCGCGCCGAACGCGTAGAGGTTGGAGAGGAAGTCGGCCTGGCCGGGAATCATCACGAGCGCCGCGATGAAGCAGAAGACGAAGATGGCCACGTACGGGGTGTTGAAGCGCGGATGCAGCTTCCTGATGACCGATGGCACCTGGCGGTAGTGCCCCATTGAGTACGTGAGGCGTGACACGCCGATGACGCCGGCATTGGTGGCGATGATCAGGATGGTGGCGGCCAGAATGCCCACGAACCCGCGAAGCAGGTCGAGCCATGCACCGGTCAGTCCGAACTGGTCGACGAGCCCAAGGATCGGGTCGCCGGCGTAGGTCGTGCCAAGTTCAGTGGAGTACGTACCGTCGGGCTGCTGGGTCACCGGCAGGGCGGAGAGCGCCACGGCGGGGATGAGTGCGTACATCACCAGCACGGTGATGACGGTGGCGCGGATGGAGGCCGGGATGGTGCGCTCGGGCACCTGCGCCTCTTCCGCCATGTTCGACACGGTCTCGATGCCGGTGTAGGCGATCATCGCCAGGGTGATGCCGATGATGACGTCGGTCCACGACGGGGCGATGCCCCACACGATGTTGTCCCACAGGGTGGTGGGCGAGAGCAGGATGAACAGACCCACGATCACCAGGAGCAACTGCGTGCCGAGGTCGAGCAGCGCCAGCCCGATGTTGAGCTTCGCCGCCTCCTTGATGCCCACCGTGTTGATGAGGGCGATCAGCAGCACCACGCCCACGCCCACGATGATGTCCCACGGGTTCTCGCGCAGCGGGGCCCAGAACACGCCCAGGTAGTGAGGCACGAAGAACGCCGAGATGGCGATGGTGATGATGTAGTTGAGCATCTGCGCCCATGCCGCCCCGAAGGCGGCGCCCTCGTTGAAGGCGTGGCGCGCGAACGACGATGACCCGCCGGCCTCAGGGAAGAGCGCCGTGCCCTCGGTGTAGGTGACGGCGGTGGCCGCGAAGATGAGGCCTGCGAACAGGAACACCAGCGGCGTGAGCCCCAGGGCGTACGCCGCCACAAGGCCCAGCGCGTAATAGATGGATGAGCCGACGTTGCCGTAGGCGGTGGCCCACAGGCCCGGCACGCCCACGACGCGCTCGAGGCGATCCTGCCTGCGCCGACGAATTGCCATGCGCTATCCCCGGTCTCGGCTCATGCGCGCGGGATCGTACCCCTGCCCGGCGCGCCGGGGTAGCATCGCCCCATGACCTCCCCCGACGGGGGCGGCAGGACAGGGAGTGCGTGCGCGATGGGGTTGATCGAGGGCATTGATGTCGTGTTCTACGGGGTGTGCAACATGAACCGCTCCGTGGCCTTCTATGAGGGTGTTCTCGGTCTCGAGCTCAACAACCGCGCGGGCAACGACTGGTCGCAGTTCACCGTTGGCGGCACTGAGCTCGGGCTGTTCGGCGAGTTGGCCACGCCGCCGCACCAGGGCGGTGCCACGGTGTCGTTCAAGGTGTCCGACGTGCGCGCATTCGAGCAGGCGCTCGCCGACGCCGGCGTGCAGCGCGACGTGGTGGAGGACATGGGCGGCGCCCTGTCGCTCGAGTTCTACGACCCCGACGGCAACAAGCTCGTCGCGGTCGAGATTCTGGGCTAGTCCGCGGGCAGTGCGCGGCGCGCCTCGGCCACGGCCGCGGCGAAACCCTCGGCATCGGCAACGGCCACAACGATCCGCTGGGTCTCCCAGTGCGCGGGTGCGTGCACGCTGATCTTCCGCGTCAGTTCGATGAGCATGGCGGCGCCCGGTGTGGCTACGAACGCCACCATGCCTTTGGCGATGCGCACGCCGTAACCGGCCCACCACGGCCAGCGATAGCCGTCAATGCGCGCAATCGCATCGAGCGGGATCTCGGCATGCCCGAGCCAGCCCATGTGGATCGACACCTGCGCGTCGTCCACCGTCGCCTCCATGCGGTCGGGCCGGTTCATGAGGAGGATGTTCGACCAGCGCGCGGTGCGCAGTGGGAAGGTCTGTGCCATCACGGCGTCATGATGGTCGTCGAGGCGGTCCCCATGCCCCGTGACGACCACATGAGTACCCGCACCTGGTACCTGGCCGCACGCTGAACAGTGCGCGGCAGGCGGAGTGCGACCACATGCGCGCCAGTGCCCTGGCGGCGCTGCCGCGCGGCGATGAGTCGGTACGACGACACGTGGAGATTGGTGCCGGTCGCCCGCTGGCGCAGCTCCACGCGGCACAGGCCGGGGATCGCGGTGGCAAAGCGCACGCGGGCGGTGCGGCCCGTGATGGTCACGCGCACCCCACGTGGGCGGGAGGGGGCGGAGGCGCGGAGCGCTGCGGCCCATGCACGATCGGTGGCCACCGGCACAGTCGCCTGCAGGCCGTTGCCATCGCGGGTGGTCACGACGACCGAGCCGGGGCCGACCACGGGCAGCAGGGTGATCGCAAACGACCCGTCATCGGCCACGATGGCCCGGCGTCCACCCACCAGTACCTCGGTGATGCCGGAGGCGTCGTTGGCCCTTCCTGAGATGACGACCTTGGTGCCCGATGCCGCGGCACGCGCGGTGAGCGTTGGGGCCGTGATGTCACCGGCGCCCGTCGTCGCCACGAACACATCGGTCACCAGGTTGCTGTCGCCGGCCACCGGCACGGGGGTCACGGGCCCCGCGTCGTTGAACGCAAAGCCTGCCACCCCGCCATTGCCCGAGAGGGCTGGGCGGGACGCCGCCCCTCCGAGCGCCGCACCGGCCGCCGTCTGCGACACACGGGTGGTGATGCCCCCCGTGATCGCGTAGGTCTTCATCGCCGCCGGGGTGGAGGTGTCGGTGTAGGCCACGAGGGCGCCGTCATTGGAGATGACCGGGCGGGCGGCAGCAGGTGCCGATGATTGCGGTACCGAGGTGGTGGCGCCGGCGGTGAGGTCGCGCACCTGTACGCCGGTGGTTGGCACGAAGAACGCCACCCGGCTGCCGTCACCCGACAGCGAGGGGAGTGTGGCGCCGTTCGCGCCCGGCGTGCTGGCCAATGTGATGGCGCGGCTGGCAATGCGGGCCACGTAGATGTTGCCGGCGGTGTGGGTGCCGGCACCCGCCAGCACGCTGGCCGCTGCCGTGCCCTCAAATGCCACGGACCGCCCATCGGCGCTGATCCACGGGTGTGCCGTGGCCTCTGGCGACTGCGTGCCCGCTGCCGTACGTGAGACCAGCCGCAGCGTGCGCGCCCGCAGGTCGGCCACGTAGATGTCAGGCACGCCGTTGGTGTCGTCGGGTGTGAGGGGCTGGGTGCCTGAGGTGAACGCCACGCGGGAGCCGTCGGCTGAGATGGAGGGCTCACCCACCACGCCATTTGACGGCTGCACGCCCTTGGAGTCACGCGACACGATGCTGATCGCCCCGGTGACCATGTCCTTGCGGAAGACATCGCGTTGCCGGGCGTTGCCATCGCCGGCCACCAGCGACTGCGCGGTCGAGGTGAAGACGACGAATCGCCCGTCGTACGACAACGCATAGGGCGTGGATGCCCCGGTGGCGTCGTCATCGATGTCAGATGCGGCCGCACCGCCGGTGGCGTTTGCCGACGCGAGCGATACGGCCCCGGTGCCCAGATGGCGCGAGAACAACTGGCGCACGGCACCCGTTGGCGACCCGCTGAACGTGCCGGTTGACGTGAACAGCACGCGCGTTCCATCGGCCGAGATGACCGGTCCGTCGGCGGCCTGCGGCAACTGCACACCCGAGAGCGGCAGGCTGACGCGTGTGACGCTGCCCGCGGCCCCGATGGCCATGGGCACGGTGACCAGTGCCCCGACAGCCAGTCCGAGGGAAATCCGCGCGCGCATGGGGCATGAGGCTAGCCGCGCGCCCGGTCGCACCCGTTTCACACGTGCCGTCGCGACATTGGGAGGCCCCGGGGAGCGCGGGAAGGCTTGAATGCCCCCGTGCTCCGCCTGCGCCACATCATTTCGGCCCTTCTCGTGGTGGGCCTGTCGGCCGCCGCCGCCCTGGGCGCGCCGCTGGTTGCCATTGATCCAGGGCACGGTGGCTCCGACAGTGGCGCGGTGGGCGCGCTGCCCGCGGGCACCGTCACGGGGCTCACCCCGCGCGCCGATCAGTACGGCAGCCCGCAGATCTTCGAGAAGGACGTCAACCTCGATGTCGCGCAGCGGCTCAACGGATTTCTCGTTGCCCGCGGCTTCCCCACGCTGATGACGCGCAATACCGACAACGCCGGCGGGGACGTGCCGTACACGACCGAAGCGGCCGACCTGAAGGCACGTACTGATCTGGCCAACGCGCAGGGGGCTGCGCTCTTCGTGTCGATTCACCAGAACAGCGCGCCCGGGGCGGCATCAGGCACCGAGACATACGCGCACACCACTGCCGGCGCTGCGCCACGTGCCCTCGCCGCCGCCATTCACCAGGCGGTGGTGGCCAGGCTTCTGCTCACCGACCGCGGGGTGAAGAACGCCAATTTCTACGTACTGCGCAACAGCGCGATGCCAGCGGTACTGGTGGAGGGTGCGTTCATCTCGAACCCGGCTGACGCGCTCATGCTCGCCAACCCCGACGTGCGGCAGGCCATGGCTGAGGGCATCGGGCAGGGAATCCTCGCGTATTCGGGTCTGCTGGATACCGGGGCTGTGCAGCAGCCGGTCGCCCGTACGGTGAAATTGGTGCGTGCGGGAGCAGCAATGACGAAGCGCGCGGGCATCAACCCACGGCGCGGCGATCTGTGGGTGGCCACGGTCACTGACCAGTTGGGAGCGGTGATGGTGGGGGTCCCCCTCGTCGCGCGCCTGCCGAGTGGCAAGGGCCTGCAGGTGAGCACGCGGGGTGACGGCAAGGCGCTGCTGGCGGTGCCCAGGCGACGCGGCAAGCTGCGCGTGTCGGTGTCCATCCCGGGGCTGAAGGTGACGGCAACGGGCGACGTGCCCGCGCGCATCCGCTAGTCGGCCTTCGGGGCCTCCGCGGCCTCGAGCAGCTCCCACGAGGCCACCAGTGTGGCCACTGCGTCAGGCGGCAGCACATCGATGAACCGGCGCCGCACGCCGTCGAGATGTGTGGGACGCGCGGCGGCAAAGCGCGCGTGCCCGGCCGGGGTGATGACGGCGAATGCCCCGCGCCGGTCGGTGGGGCACTGGGCGCGTTCCACCAGCCCGAGTGCCACGAGGCGGTCCACAAGGCGCGAGAGACCCGACAGCGACAACAGCGCGCCGTCGGCCAGTTCGTTCATGCGGAGCGCACCGGTGTCGGAGCGCGAGAGCAGCAGCAGCACCTCGTACTGGGTGAGGGAGATGCCGTGCTCGGCCTGCATCTCGTCATCGAGGGCGCGCACGAGTGATGCGTGCGTACGCAGCAGGCCGGCCCATGCCGCCATCTCCGTGCCGTCCAGATCTCCCGCGCGTTCGCCGGGAGAGGTGCGCCGGGTGCTCATGGGTCAGAGGATATCGGGCGACCGCCACCCGGGGCGGGGGAATGCCAGCGGGTGGCGTCGGGGCCCGGACGTAATCTCCAGCGTAATGCGAGATGCCCTCCCGAACGCCGCGCCATCACCCGGGTCTGAGGCGGCGTCAACGGCGGGGGACAGGCTGTACGCACTGGCGGTGCGCCGCGGCCAGTCGGTGCCGGCGGTTGATGCGGTATCTGCCGTCCTGGGCATTGATGGTTGCCCTGACGAGGTGGCCACGCGACTCATTGAGGCGGTCGTCGCCGGCGACCCGCGCCTCGAATGGGACACCGATGGCGCCGTGCGCCGGCGTGAGGCCCTGCCGGGTGCGGTGCCTGCCATCGGTGACGTGGCCATGTGCGTGGTTGACCTCGAGACCACCGGGGGGTCACCGGGTGCGTCCCGCATCACCGAGATCGGCGCGGTGCGTGTGGAGGGGCTCGTCGTGGTTGACCGCTTCTCGATGCTTGTCGATCCCGGCCGGCCCATTCCGCCGCACATCACCGGTATCACGGGCATCGACGACGACATGGTGCGGGGTGCCCCCGACATCAGCCGGGCGCTCCCCGCATTCATCGAGTTCGCCGGCGACAGCGTGCTGGTTGCCCACAACGCACCGTTCGACCTGCGCTTCCTCAACTACGAGCGCCGCCGACTGATGGGCGACTACTTCCAGAACGCCTGGCTCGACACGCTCGTGCTGGCCCGCCGCCTTCTGGGTGACCGCGTCGAGCGCCACGATCTGGCGACGCTTGCCAGTCGCCAGGGGTTCATGGAGGGGGAGTTGACTGTTGCAGCAAACGATGTTTTGAAGGGCAGCGGGTCGCTCAACGTAGCGGTGCTCAATACGGGTACCGTCAGTCCCGGGTACTCGCCGGGTTTGCAGAATGTTGCCTCCTACACGCAGACCTCATCGGCGAGCCTGCAAATCGAGATTGGCGGAACGACCCCCGGTACCGGATTCGATCAACTCAATGTTCTGAACCAGGCCAGCCTTGACGGTACTCTCGAAGTCAGC
Source organism: uncultured Actinomycetes bacterium (assembly GCA_903866425.1). Lineage (GTDB taxonomy): Bacteria > Actinomycetota > Thermoleophilia > Miltoncostaeales > Miltoncostaeaceae > SYFI01. Next base: position 96 of record CAIPNN010000276.1, on the reverse strand, counting down.
CTTTTTGGCGGCTACGTCCCGCAAGATGGCGAAGTTTTCGAGTTCATGACCTTCGGCTCGGTCAGCGGCAATTTTTCCGAGGCCTCTGGCCTCTTG
>CAIPNN010000275.1 GCA_903866425.1 uncultured Actinomycetes bacterium | reverse complement strand
GACATGGCTGCAGCCGGCCGGCGCAAGGAGCCCGGGCCCGCGGCCGAGTGGTTCGAGGCGTGCGTCGGCCTCTTGGTACTCGGGTTCTTCTACCAACTCATCGGCACGCTCATGGTCAGGTTCCTGGGCTTCGGGGGATTCCTCGTCACCCTCGGTGCGTTGATGGTGGTATTCGGCGTGATCGGCATCCTCCTCACCCCGGTGGTGTGGGCCATATCGGCAGTGGCCGAGGCGGTGCGCCGGGAGAAGCAGGCCTCATGGTGAGGTTTGTGAACGGGCGTAAGTTTGACGGCGGGCTGGTGCGATGTATCGGTGTGCCGAAACCAGACGATCCTCTCCCAATCATCACCACCGCACAGCTCGAGGCCGTGCGTGGTGCCGCCGCCGACTACATCTACGAGTGCGCGGACGAGCCTCCCATGACCGAGACCGAGCAGATGCTGTCGCTCGCGGTGGGGGAGGTGCTGCCCACCGTGGTGCGCGAGCGCTTCGGCGAGTCGGAGCAGGCCAAGCTTGCCTGGGTGGTGGCCACCTGCTGCTTCGTGCGGCTGGCCCACCCCGACAACCCGCGCAAGGCCGCGCCGGCGCTCTACGCGCTGCTCGACGACATCGAGATGGCCGCGCCGGCCACCTGGGCTGAGACCTACTCGGTGGTGGCCGAACTGCTTCGCCAGGGCGACCTCGATGTGGACGATCCCGGTGACGACGAAAGCGCCTAGGGGAGGGCACCATGGATCACGCGGAGATCGAGATTCTGAAGAGCATGCAGCGGTCGGCGGCCGACCGTGCCGAGGTGCTGTCGCGTGCCGTGCGCCAGAACATGCGGCACGGCGAGTTCGACATGGTCACCATCGCCATGCAGGAGGTGGCATCGGCGGCCTGGGGCGTGGCCGGTGGTCTGGCCGAGCCGGCCGAGCTGCTCACCGCGGCCGAGAAGGCGCTCGACCTTCTCGACACCCAGACCCACTGCATGATGGAGCGGGTGATGCTGCGCGAGACCATCGATCAGGCGACGATGGAGTGCCACGACGCCATCCCCGACGACGCCTTCGTCACTGGCCCTGAGTGCCTGGCCGCCCACATGGCCGACCTCGAGACCGAGTCGGACATCTAGCGAGCCCCCAAGGCCTCGCCCCCGGTACTGCCCCCACCTACCTCTTCGGGGGAGGTGCGCACTGCGATGGCGTGGATAGCGTCAGTCCACATCATTCAACGGGGGTCATCTGATGGGTACTGATTCGCGCAGGGCGGGCGCGGTTGCCGGATGGGTGCTGTTTGCCGGCTCGCTCATGTTCATCATCGGCGTGTTCGACATCATCCAGGGCCTCGTGGCCCTGTTCAAGCAGCAGGTGTACGCGGTGGGTGAGTCGGGGCTCATCATCACCACCAACTTCACCACGTGGGGATGGATGCTTCTTGTGTGGGGCATCGTGATGGTGCTGGCGGCGCTCTCGCTGTTTGCGGGCGGGGGCTTTGGCCGCTGGTTCGCCATGATCGTCGTGGCCGTCAACATGATCGGCCAGTTCGCGTGGTTCCCGGCGTATCCGCTGTGGAGCCTCGTGGTCATCGGCCTGAGCATTGCGGTGCTGTGGGCACTCACCGCGGGGTGGTCCGACCTCATGGAGTAGCCGCCGTGCGGCGGTGAGCCAGACCACGCGCTGCCCCGGGGGCTCGGGAGCAGCGCGTGGCTTGGGTCGGCTACTTCACGCGGCAGGTTCCTGTGCGCACCCCCCGCACCGCCCCGGCCCATGGCGACGACGGCTCTGGGGCGACGTGGTTGTGGGCTTCAGGCAATGCTGGGCGTATCCTTGCGCGCATGAAGACAACCCCCCTTGTTATCGCTGCGGCCGCCACCGTGCTTGCCGCTCCCGTCATGGCCAGCGCCTCGGCCCACGTGCTGTTCTCGCAGTCGGCCGGCACTGCCACCACCTCTGCGGTGCGCGGCGCCTCGGGCACCGTGTCGATGCGCACCGCGCACAAGCCCGTGCTCGCATTTGAGGAGCGCCCGGGCACCCGCACGGGGTTGATGTCTGAGGCCGCGTTCTCGGGCCTGTGGGGTGGTTCATTCCGCACCGACCCTCCCAACGCCATCCTCACCGGCGTTGACCCGCTTGGCCGCAACCACCGCGTGGTGGTGCGGGTGACGAGCGCCGCGCGTACCGCCCACGGCGTGCGCTACCGGATGCGTGCGCTCCGCGGCTCGCTGCCCGCACGGCTCAGCCCCGCCAACCTGATGGTCGACAGCGTGCCCATCACGGCCATCTCCGCCGCCTTGAAGGCCTACCTGGCGGGCAACTCGGCAAAGGTGAATGACTTCGAGCCGATCATCAACGCGCTCATGTTCCCCATGGCACCAACGATCATTGCCAGCCCGACCATTGTCATTCCCGCCGGCAGCCCGATGGTGGTCGGGTCGGCGGGGCGCGTACAGGTGATCAACGCCCAGCAGATCGTGTTCGAGCCTGGCGCCCAGATGGTGTTCCCGCCCAGCACGACGGCCGTGTCGATTGTGTCGCCGCAGTGGCCGGGCTCATGTGCGTGGCCCGACGGCCTGCAGGGGTCGGCGCAGGTGCTGGCAAGCACCGGTGGCACCACCGACTACCCGGGCACGTCGCTTCCGGGCGTCATCGCCGATGGGACGTCGGTGGGCGGGGGCGCTTGCCAGCTGACCTACGACATCACGAAGATTCCGGCCAAGAAAGGCACGACCACATTTCAGGTGGGAATCACCCTCACCAATACCTCGTCACAGCCCGTGGTGCTGCAGCCGGTGCAGATCAGCGCCGACTGACGGCGAGCAGATCCCGGCCTACCCGGCGACCAGATCGAGGAAGCGCCGGGGGGTCATGACCGCCGGCAGGTCGGGCACCTCGAGCAGATGGCGGTCGCCGGTGACCAGCGCGGCGCTCCACTCACGGGCGAGGGCCACCAGGTAGTCGTCCGCGCGGTCGCCGGGAACGTGGCGCGTTTCCGCCGGAACGTCGGGCACGAAGTGCGCGCTGTGCACCAGAGCACTGATGATGTCCTGCATCTCCGGCTCAGGTGGGCGCCTGCCACGCATCTTCGGCGAGCCCAGAACACGCACCACCTCGCTCAGGAGCGCGCCCGTGGTGATGCACTCGAACTCGCCGGCCCGTACGGCGGCGATCAACTGAGCAGGCGTGCCCGACTTGCTGATGGCCGCCGAGATGAAGACGTTGGCGTCAAGTACGGCGCGCACGTGCCTGCTTGCGGCGCTCGTTCCTGATGCCGTGCTGCAGCTGCACCACCCAGTCCATCAGCTCGTCCTCGCTCATGGCGTCGAACTCGGGATCGGGCTGCTGGTTCTCCCACAGGCGCTCAAACACGCCGAGCCCCAGGTGGCGGTTGAGGGCCTCCTCGATGAGATCGCCTTCCTTTATGCCCCGGTGGGCGGCGGCCACGCGCGTTGAGCGGAGGATGTCCTCGTCGATTGTGAGGGTGGTGCGGGTCTTCGGCATGGCCCCACCGTAGCATCAACGCATCATGATGCATTGATGATTCACCCTGCTTGCCGGGTACGTTGTCGCCCTCACCTCTCACGACTGGAGTCCCGTCTGTGGCGAAGCAACTGCCATCCAACCGCACTGCCCTGCTGGTGCTCATTACCGGCATCAGCGCCCTCATCGCGCTCATCGGATCGTTCCTCCCCTGGGCCTACGCGGGCGAGTACTCCGTGCGCGGAACCGTCGGTGGCGGCATGTTCACGCTGGTGCTCTCGGCAATCGCGCTGATCATGGTGTTCTGGGCCACGGGGCGCATGGGTGTGAACCCCCGCGTGCGCACCTCCATGGGCATCGCGTTCGCGTGCATGTTGCTGGTGGCGCTCATCGGCATCATCAACGTTGCCGACGTGCAGCAGATCAACATTCCCGGGGCAGAGGGCATCGTCGACATCGGTGTGAGCCCCGGCCTGTGGATGGTGACCATCCTCGGCGTGGTGGGCACCCTTTCGGCGCTGGTTGCGCTGATCATGGGGGGCGGCACCTCAGGCGCTGCCTCTGGGGCTGCCTGAGAAAGGTTCGCCCCGCCGGCCGGACCCCCGTAGGCCAGCCGGCGGGGCGCCATCACCGCAGGACCCCCCCGAGTCCTTGCGGTGATGCGCGCTCAGGCCGAAGCCCGAGGCGGTTTTCCGCCATACGGCGGTCACGCGGATGAGGGGTATGGGGGATGATGCGTCCGCAGCATACCCGTAGAATTTGCGCATGGCCCCACTCATACGAACTTCCCGGAACCGTCGCCGTGCCCTCACTCTGCTGGTGGCGGCGACCGCAGTTGGAGGCGCCGCCGCATGCACCGTGGTTGCTGCCGGCGCACTCGGCGAAGCAACCAGTGCTGTGCAAGTGGCGCATGGCGACTCGAGTCAGCCCGCCCCGCCGGCAATCTCCGCCGCCGAGTCAGGCAGCGTGGTGAGTGGTCAGCCGTTTGCCGACCCGCCCATCATCTCGTCGCCCGCCAGTTCGCTTGATGTCACCCTCACCGCCAACGCCACGCCCGTGGTCATCAGCGGCAAGAAGGTGAATGCCCGGGTGTACTCGGCGGCGTCGGGTGGCGTTGAGTACCCGCCCGCCTACATGCCCCCGGTCATCAGCGTGCGGCAGAACCAGCGGCTGGTGGTGAACCTCAAGAACAACCTCCCCGAGACCACCAACCTGCACACCCATGGGTTCTTCATCTCGCCCAAGGGCAATGTGGACGACATCTACGAACTGCTGCTGCCGGGTGGGCAGGCGCAGCACGTGTACGCCAACACCAACCATCTGCTGCCTGGCACCTACTGGTACCACCCGCACGACCACCCGCTGGTTGAGGAGCAGGTGTTCGGCGGCCTGTCGGGCTTCATCGAGGTGCAGGGGCTCAAGAGCAAGCTGCCAAAGGCGCTGCAGGGAATCACCGAGCACTACGTGGGGCTCAAGGACTTCCAGGTGAACTCCTCAAACACCATTCCCTACAACGACATCGATTCTGACGCGCCCACCACGCGCACGGTCAATGGCCTGGTGAATCCGGTGATGACCATGCAGCAGGGTGAGACCCAGCTGTGGCACGTGGGCAACTTCAGCGCCGACATCTGGTACCAGCTGCAGGCCAAGGGCCTCAAGATGTGGGTTATTGGCCGCGACGGCAACCCGGTGCGCACGCCGTACCTGGCCACCACGGCCGAGCTGGTGAGCCCACCGGCGCGCCGTTGGGACATGCTGGTGCAGGCGCCCAAGGCCGGCACGTTCACGTTTGAGACGGTGAAGTACAGCACGGGGCCGCAGGGCGACAACTACCCGCGCACCCCGCTGATGACGGTGAATGTGACGCCTGGGTCATCGTCGCTCGCAAGCATCCCCAAGAGCTACTGGAGCGTGCAGGACCTGTCGAAGTCGACGGTCACCCGCCGCCGCACCTTCGTGCTGAGCGAGAACTCCGACGGCACCAAGTTCTTCATCAACGGCAAGCCCTTCCCGGGCGGGCAGGCGATGAACGCCCAGCCGCAGACCGGCACGGTTGAGGAGTG
>CAIPNN010000274.1 GCA_903866425.1 uncultured Actinomycetes bacterium | reverse complement strand
GAGGTGCCCGCAGGCCACTCGCCGTCAGCGGGTGTTGATGTTCCGCCACCCGAGTCGGTGACCCCACCGGAGGTGCCGTCGTCGATGCCACCCGATGACGGCAGCTCACTGGTGGTCTGCCCATCAATGCCAGGCCCCGTGACGGTCATCACGCCGCTCGAATCACCGGTGGTGGCCGTGGTATCGACGGGCAGGCCACCTGTGGTGTCGATGCCGGTGGTGTCCGGGTACAGCCCGCTGGTGTCCGGGGGCAGCGGTGCGGGGGGGTCGCCGGGCAGGCGCGAGTCGGGGGTGGTCGTGGGAATGACGTCGGTGGGCACGGTGATGACCGGCGACGTGCTCACCACCGGCGCAGCCGCGCTGCTGCCGTCATCGCCGGACGCCACGTAGGCCAGCGCACCGGCCCCCGCGCCCAGCACCACAAGCCCCAGGGCAACGGCTGCCAGCCCGCCAACGCCCCGCCGCAGCTTGGGAGCCAGTGGCGTTGCCGTGCCGCATTCCAGGCAGTACGTCTGCTCAGGGTCGAGTTCGCAGCCGCAGACCTTGCAGCTGGGAGGAGGCTTGGGTGCCTCAACCTCGACCACGGGCTCTGCCTCGGGCGGAGTGTCCGGGCCGGGCGGGGGCGGACCCGGGTATGGGCTCTCGGGGCTCACTCGTCCACCTTCACAGGCGGAAACACCTCGGTCGGCTGGGCGTCACCGGTCTGGATGATCTGGGTGTCCTGCGTCGCGGTATCGGCGATGACGATCGTGGGCTGGTCGCCGTCGCCGCCCTCGGCATCCGGAGCCTTGAGCGGCGTGCCGCACTCGGCACAGAAGTTCGCCGTTGTCTTGCAGCGGGCGCCACAGGCGGGGCAGGTGCGCGAGGCGCCGCGGCCCGACTGGCGCCGGTCGGAGCGCTCCGAACGAATCTCTTCCAGCCGGTCGTCCACCTGATCAACCTGGCCACGCAGGTCGCTCACCTCGGCCGCCTTGCGGCGCATCACTTCTTCGGCCAGCAAGCCGCGCCGATGGAGTTCAAGTGCCAGCCCGCCCAGGTCGAAGATGCCCTGTTCGTACTGGCCAAGCAGCTGACGACGACGGCGACGGAGTACCCCGGGGCGGGTGCGCTCGCCGGGGTCTGCATCCCCATCAACCACCTCAACCTCAACGACCTCAACGTCGGTGGTCTCGGCCGACTGCGTGGCGGCGTCGGCGGTGGCGGCCGGGGTGCGCTTGCGGAAGAGCCGACGACGTGCGGGCGCTTCGGCGGCGACGGACTCTGAGGGCTGGTCGGGCGTCTGATCAGTCATAGCGACGGCGCAAATCTAGCCGCCGGCGTCGGGGGAAGCGGCGCGCGGGGGTGCGAAGTTGCAAAACGCAATCGGAGGGGGCCGAGGTATTGACGCGCGGACGGTGACTCCGCTACGGTGCCGGGTGCATCAAGAGCGGTGGAGGGATATGGCCCTTTGAAGCCGCGGCAACCAGCGATCACGCCAGGTGCCAATTCCAGCAGGCATTCGTGCCTGGGAGATGCGAAGGGAACACGCGCAGAAGTGCACCGTGACCCTCGACTCCCAGCCGCAAAGGGGGACGAGTATGGCCAACACGGAAGGGCGCGTTACCGGAGCACGTGGGCTTCGCTGCAAGGAATGCGGCGAGGAGCTTCCGCTTGGGGCGTCGTACGCGTGCGAGTTCTGCTTCGGGCCGCTCGAGGTCGTGTACGACCTCGACTACCTGCGCGCCAACGTGACACGCGAGTCGATCGCCGCCGGACCCCCGAACATCTGGCGCTATGCCGACCTGCTGCCGTGCGCCCCGCTCGAGACGCACGTCGGTCTGCCCGTGGGCCTCAGCCCGCTGGTGCCGGCACCCCGCCTTGCCGCCCGCCTTGGTCTTGGCGAGGTGTGGGTGAAGAACGAGACCGCCAACCCGACGCACTCGTTCAAGGATCGCGTGGTGAGCGTGGCACTGCAGAAGGCACGCGAGCTCGGATACGAGATCGCCGCCTGCGCATCCACCGGCAACCTCGCGCAGTCGGTGGCGGCCCACGCCGCCGCCGCCGGCATGGAGAGCTACGTGTTCGTGCCCTCCAATCTGGAGAGCCAGAAGATCATCGCCACCGGCATCTACGGCTGCACCCTGGTTGCCGTTGATGGCAATTACGACGACGTGAACCGGCTGTGTATGGAGCTCGCGGCCGACCGGCCGTGGGCTTTTGTGAACGTCAACGTGCGTCCGTACTACTCAGAAGGCTCCAAGACCCTCGCGTACGAGACCGCCGAGCAGCTCGGGTGGACGCTGCCCGACCGCTGCATCGTCCCCATCGCATCGGGGTCGCTCTACACCAAGATCCGCCGGGGATTCGGCGAGTTGCTCGAGTTGGGTCTGGTGGAGGGTGACGTGCCGCACATGAATGGTGCTCAGGCCGCCGGCTGTGGCCCGGTTGCGGCGGCCTATGAGGCCGGGCTCGACTTCGTGGCGCCTGTCGTGCCCGACACCATCGCCAAGAGCCTTGCCATCGGCAACCCCGCCGACGGCATCTTCGCCCTCGACGTGGCCAAGGAGACCGGCGGCGGCATCGACGCCGTCAGCGAGCAGGAGATCACCGACGGCATCGCCCTGCTTGCTGAGACCACGGGAATCTTCACCGAGACCGCCGGTGGTGTGACCACCGCTGTGCTCAAGCGCCTAGCCGACCGCGGCGAGATCGGCCCTGACGAGCGCGTGGTCATCTACATCACTGGCGATGGGCTGAAGACGCTCGACGCCGTGGCCGAGCGTGTGGAGCCGGTCGTGATCAATCCCACCGTGTCCGACTTCGAAGCCGCAGTTGATGGCCGCGGCGTCGCCCTTCCCGCATGATGACCACCAACATGAATCCGGAGATCACCCGATGAGCGTCACCGTTCGCATCCCGTCCCCGCTCCGTCCGCTCACCGGCGGAGCCGGCACAGTGGAGTGCGCCCCCGGCACGGTGGGCGCCATCCTCGACGAGCTCGACGCCAACCACCCCGGCTTCAAGGATCGCGTGACGCAGGACGGCCAGCTGCGCCGGTTTGTGAACGTGTTCGTGGCAGGTCAGGACGTCCGCTTTGAGCAGGGCATCGAGACCCCTGTGAGCGATGGCCAGGAGGTCACCATCCTCCCGGCCGTGGCAGGGGGCTGATCACCACGACTGGACGCCCGGCGTTCGTCACCGGCGGCACTGGTCTGGTCGGCGGCGCGCTGGTGCAGGCGCTCGTTGACGCGGGCACCCCGGTCACGGCCCTTGCGCGCACCGACAGTGGAGCCCGACGGCTGCACGACATGGGCGCGAACGTCGTGATTGGCGATATTGGCGAATCCGTGCGTTGGGAGCGTGCAGCCCGCGAGGCGGCCGTCATCTTCCACCTCGGGCTGCCGCGCCTGACCCCGCCGCTTCGTGGGCGGCACGTCCGCAAGCTCGAGCGCGAGGCGGCTGCGGGCGCACGGATCGTGCGCGATATCGCTGATGGCCGTGACCTGGTGATGTCCACATGCGCCATCCGCAGTACCGCCGGCCCCCTCGATATCGCCCGTCCGGGCCTTGCCGCCGAGGCGGCCATTGCCGGTGCCCCGGGCGCGCGAATCGTGCGGCTTCCGTGGGCCTACGGCCCCTCCGGATTCGTCTGCGATGTCTCGCGGGGCCTGCAAATGCGACGTTTTCGGATCGTCGGCGCCGGTGACAACCGCCTTGTGCTGGTGGGGGCGCGCGACGCCGCCGCGGCCATCATCGCCGCCTCCACCGCGCCAGTCGATACGTACGCCGTCGCTGAGGCGTCCGCGCCCACGCAGGTGGAGTTGGTGCATCACATGTGCATCAGCCGCGGCGTGCCGCGCCCGGATCACCTGCCGCCGCGGATGGCGACCCTTTCCATGGGCGGGGTTGTGGTGCAGGCGGTGACCGCTGACCAGCATGTGGATGTGGCGCCGCCGCCCGGCTTCACGCACGAGCAGCAGTGGCAGATACATCTGATGGAGGCACTGGCCGGGGGCTGATACGGTCGCCGTACTCCCCCAGAGAGGCGCGCCACTGCGTGAGCGATCAGGCCCCACACGAACCGAGTGCATCGCGCCCTGAGGCAG
>CAIPNN010000273.1 GCA_903866425.1 uncultured Actinomycetes bacterium | reverse complement strand
GGTGATGGCGCCGCCGGTGTGGGCGGTCACCTCGTTCTCCATCTTCATGGCCTCGACGATGCAGATGACATCCCCGGCGGCAACCTCCTGCCCCATGGCCACGGCCACCGACAGCACGGTGCCCTGCATCGGCGAGTGCACCTCGCCCGTGGCACCGGCGCCGCCCTGGCTACCCGCGGCCTTCTTCTCGCGCTTGCGCTTTGGCGCGGGTGCGGCGCCCGACGGGCCCAGATCCTTCTCGGGGATGAACAGGCGCACGTCGAACCTGCGGCCCGACACCTCGGCCACCAGGCTGCGCTCGGCAACCGGCTCGGCCTCGGGGGCCTCCGGCGCGGGCGGCGGTGCACCGTCGCGGGGCGGAAGCGGCGTGTTCTCCTCCGACATCACCTTCATCGCGGCGTGGCATGCACCGCCGTCGATGAACTCCTGCTGGTTCAGCAGCCAGATGTGGAATGGGATGAGCGTGGTGGGGCCTTCCACCACGTATTCCTCAAGTGCCCGCAGCATGCGCTTGCGGGCCGACTCGCGGTCGACGTCCCACGTGACGAGCTTGGCCACCATCGGGTCGTACATGTCGCTGATCACGGAACCGGCCTGCACGCCCGAGTCGGTGCGCACGCCGGGGCCCGATGGCTCGCGGTAGGCGGTGATGGGACCCGGGGTGGGCAGGAACCTGCGCTCGGCGTCCTCGGCGTTGATGCGGCACTCGAACGCGTGGCCGCGGGGTGCCACCTCATCCTGCGTGATGCCGATGGCCTCGCCGGCGGCGATGCGGATCTGCTCGCGCACCAGGTCCATGCCGGTGACCATCTCGGTGACGGTGTGCTCCACCTGAATGCGGGTGTTCATCTCGAGGAAGAAGAACTCCTCGCCCGACACCAGGTACTCGAGCGTGCCGGCCGACCGGTAGCCCACGGCCTCGGCTGCGCGCACCGACGCCGCACCCATGCGCTGGCGAAGGTCGTCGCTCACGATGGGGCTCGGGGTCTCCTCAACCAGCTTCTGGTGGCGGCGCTGCACGGAGCAGTCGCGCTCGCCCAGCCACAGCGTGGTGCCGTGGCCGTCGGCGAGGATCTGGATCTCGACGTGGCGGGGGTCGGGCAGGTAGCGCTCGAGGTACACCGTGGAGTCGGCGAAGAACTTCTCGCTCTCGCGGCGGGCGCCCTCGAACGCGTCGTCCAGATCGTCGGGCGTGAGCGCCACGCGGAAGCCCTTGCCACCACCGCCTGCCGCGGCCTTCACCGCGACGGGGTAGCCGATGCCCTCGGCAATGGTGTGGGCCTCGGCGGTGTCGGCCACGCCCTCGGTGACGCCGGGCACGATGGGCACACCAGCGGCGTCCATCAGCTGGCGCGCAGCGGTCTTCGAACCCATCGAGTCGATCGCGTCGGCCGGCGGCCCGATGAAGGTGATGCCCTCGGCCTCACACGCGCGGGCGAACGGTGCGTTCTCGGCCAGGAAGCCGTAGCCGGGGTGCACGGCCTGTGCACCCGACGCCTTGGCCACCTCGAGGATCTTCGGCACGTTCAGGTACGTGTCGGTGGCCGGGCCGGGGCCCAGCGAGTGGGCCTCGTCGGCGAACTGCACGAACAGCGCGTCGCGGTCGGTCTCGCTGTACACCGCGACTGAGCGGATGCCCATCTCGCGAAGGGTCCGCATGACGCGGATGGCGATCTCGCCTCGGTTGGCCACGAGCACCGTGGTGAACATCAGCGGGTCCTCCGGTTGTCTGATGCGAGGCCGACGCCTTCGCGGATGGCGGTGTTGCGCCACGTGGATCGGTACGCAGCGGGCAGGGGGTCGGCGCCGCCGTGGCGGTTTGCCTCCAGCAGCACGCGCACGGCGGCGGCGATGGCTGCGGCCTCTTCGGGTGAGGGGGTGGGGGTGATGTGCATGGCCTGGCTCACAGGGGGATGTTCCCGTGCTTGCGCTTGGGACCGTCCACGCGCTTGGTCAGCGAGATTTCGAGCGCCTTCACCAGCCAGGGGCGGGTCTCCTCGGGCTGGATGACGTCGTCCACGTACCCGCGCTCGGCGGCCTGGTACGGATTGGCAAAGCGGTCCTTGTACTCCTGCACCAGCTCGGCCCGGCGGGCGTCGACGTCGCCGCCCTCGTCGGCCACCTTCTTGAGCTCCGATCGGAACACGATGTTCACGGCACCGTCGGCACCCATGACAGCGATCTCGGCCGACGGCCACGCGGCGTTGAAGTCGGCACCGAGGTGCTTGCTGTTCATCACGTCGTACGCGCCGCCGTAGGCCTTGCGCGTGATGACCGTGATCTTGGGCACCGTGGCCTCGGCGTAGGCGTACAGCAGCTTGGCGCCGTGCAGGATGATGCCGCCGTACTCCTGGCTGGTGCCGGGAAGGAAGCCGGGCACATCGACGAACGAGATGATGGGGATGTTGAAGGCGTCGCAGAACCGGATGAAGCGGGCACCCTTGATGGAGGCGTCGATGTCGAGCACGCCCGCCATGGCCTTGGGCTGGTTGCCCACCACGCCGATGGAGTGGCCGTTGAGGCGCGCGAAGCCCACCACGATGTTCTGCGCGTAGAGCGGGGCCACCTCGAAGAACTCTCCGTCGTCAACCACCAGCTCGACGACGTGCGTGATGTCGTAGGGCTTGTTGGGGTTGTCGGGAACGATGGTGTGCAGCGCGGGCTCACGCCGCTCGGGGTCGTCGCTCGGTGCCTCGTACGGTGCGGCATCGAGGTTGTTCTGCGGGATGAACGAGAGCAGGTGGCGCACGTCATCGATGCACGACTCCTCGTCCTCTGACGCGAAGTGGGCGACGCCCGACTTGGTGGCGTGCGACAGCGCACCGCCCAGCTCCTCCATGGTCACCTCCTCGCCCGTGACCGTCTTGATGACGTCGGGCCCGGTGATGAACATGTGGCTGGTCTCTTTGACCATGAAGATGAAGTCGGTGATGGCGGGCGAGTACACCGCGCCGCCAGCGCAGGGGCCGAGGATCACCGAGATCTGCGGGATCACTCCGGAGGCCTGCACGTTCTTCAGGAAGATGTCGGCGTAGCCGCCGAGGCTCACCACACCCTCCTGAATGCGCGCGCCGCCGGAGTCGTTCAGGCCGATGATGGGGCAGCCCATGCGCACGGCCAGATCCATGACCTTGCAGATCTTCTCGGCGAACACCTCGCCCAGGCTGCCGCCGTACACCGTGAAGTCCTGGCTGAACACGAACACCTGACGGCCCTCGACTGTGCCGTGGCCGGTGATCACTCCATCGCCCCAGGGGCGGTTGTTCTCGAGCCCGAAGCCGTGGGAACGGTGGCGGGTGAACATGTCGAGCTCGACGAACGAGCCCGGGTCCATCAGCAGGTCGATGCGCTCGCGGGCGGTCAACTTGCCGCGGGCGTGCTGGCGATCAACGGCCGCGTCGCCCGACGGGTTCATGGCCTCCTTGCGCAGCTCCTCAAGGCGTGCCTCGGCATCAGATGTGTTCATCAGTGGCTCCCCGCGAGCATGCGGTCGTACTCGCCGAACTCCTCGCGCAGCACATTGCACACCTCGCCGACGGTGGCCTTGGCCCCGAGCGCGCGGTGCATGGGCGGCAGCAGGTTGTCGGTGCCCCGTGCGGTGTTCCTGATGGCGTCGAGTGCGGCCGACACCTCGGCCTCGTCGCGCGTGGCACGCAGGTCGGCCAGACGCGCCACCTGCGCGCGCTCCACGGCCGGGTCGATCTTGAGGATGTCGATGGTGGTGTCCTCGGGCTCCTGGTGCACGTTGATACCCACCACCTTGCGGTCGCCGTTCTCAAGCGACTTGTGCCAGCGGTAGGCCGCGTCGCCGATCTCGTCGCGCATGAACTCAATGCTCTCCACCGCGCCGCCGCGTTCGTCGATGCGCGCGATCAGCTCCTCCGCGCGCTCCTCGATGTCTGCGGTGAGCGACTCGATCATCCAGCCGCCTGCCATGGGGTCGACGCTGTCGGTGATGCCGGTCTCTTCAGCGATCACCTGCTGGGTGCGGAGCGCCAACTTGGCCGAGTGCTCGGTGGGGAGTGCCAGGGCCTCGTCGAAGCCGTTGGCGTGAATGCTCTGGGCGCCACCGAACGCGGCCGAGAGCACCTGCAGCGCAACGCGCACGATGTTGTTCTCGGGCTGCTGTGCGGTGAGGGTGCTGCCGCCG
>CAIPNN010000272.1 GCA_903866425.1 uncultured Actinomycetes bacterium | reverse complement strand
GGAAGGCATGGAGCACCACATTAGCCGCCAGACCCTGGATGTGCTGACCCTCCTGATGGAGGAGTTGGAGGACAATGCGGTTTTGATGCGCAAACTGAAGGGCAAGCTGGCGGGCTAGCCGCGGGCTAGCCGCGGGCATGCTCAGGGCAGGGTGAACTCGCCCTGCGGGCATGAGATGCGCAGCGACCTCGGGCCATCAGGCTGCACCTCGAGGTTGACGATTCGCGCCTCGCCCGCTGGGTGATCAACCGGGATTGAGCCCGGCATGGTGGCGTCGTCGTCCCACTGGATGATGAACGGCTCGGCCGGATCGGCACACGCCTCGGCCATGCCGGCCACCTGCCACGTGATGATCGATCCATCAGGGTTGTCGCGCTCGCCGGGCGTCACATGCAGGCCCCGCGGTGTGGCGTCGGCCTCAATGTCGCCCGTGCGCACGCACCACAGGCACAGGCGCCCGCCGTCGGCAGCCGCACGCGCAACGGCCTGGGTGAAGCCCACCATGGGGGCGTCCGGGTCGGCTATCTCCACCAGCTCGAGGTACGCCCCCGACAGCGGCACGATGGCATTTCGGGTGCCCCAGGCGGGGTGGAGTCCGCCCGCAATCGTCACCAGCCCGTTCGCTGTGAGCAGACGCTCGGCGATGGGGGCGATGGAGGGCACGCCCCACACCACGTGATCGAGGGTTGACACGCCCAGCACGGTACCGGCGCGATGCCCCGATGCGACGTGCGTTTCACGTACGACCGATCAACGGGCAACGCGTGTGCCCGCGGGGTACTCTGCATCGGGTTTCGGACTGGTTTGACGCCGGTTCGGGCAGGAGAGGGGCGCACAGGCGCCGCAGCAAGACGACGAGAGGCAGATCTTGAGCAACTTTCACGTGACCGAGTCGGGCAAGACGCTCGTCACCCTCATCCCGGGTGATGGAATCGGTCCCGAGGTCGTGGATTCGACCGTACGCATCATCGAGGCAACCGGCGCCCCCATCGAGTGGGAAGAGCGCCACGCCGGTGAGCGCGTGTTCCTTGAGGGCCAGGCATCTGGCGTGCGTCAGGACACCATCGACTCGATCCGCAAGACCCGCGTCGTGATGAAGGGCCCGCTCGGCACCCCGGTTGGGTACGGCGAGAAGAGCGCCAACGTCACGCTGCGCAAGCTGTTCGAGACGTACGGCAACATCCGCCCCGCCCGTGAGTACCCGGGTGTGAAGACCCCGTACTCGGGCCGCGGCATCGACCTGGTGGTCGTGCGTGAGAACGTCGAGGACCTCTACGCCGGCATCGAGTACATGCTCACGCCGGGTGTTGCGCAGGGCCTCAAGCTCATCTCCCGCAAGGGCACCGAGAAGATCGTGCGCCTGGCGTTCGAGCTCGCCCGCGCCGAGGGCCGTGAGTCGGTCGTCGCCATGTCGAAGGCCAACATCATGAAGATGACCGAGGGCACGCTGAAGAGCGTGTTCGAGGAGGTCTCACTCGAGTACGACGACATCGAGTCGTGGCACGTCATCGTCGACAACGCCGCCCACCAGCTCGTCAAGCTGCCCGAGCAGTACAGCGTGCTCGTGACCACCAACATGAACGGCGACATCCTCTCCGACCTGTCGTCCGCCCTCATCGGTGGCCTGGGCTTCGCCCCGTCGGCCAACATCGGTAACGACGTCTTCATCGCCGAGGCAGTGCACGGCTCCGCGCCGAAGTACGCCGGCAAGGACGTCATCAACCCCACCGCCATGATCCTCTCGGGCGTCATGATGCTGCGTCACCTCGGCATGTTCGAGGAGGCCGCACTGATGGAGAACGCCGTCATCACCACGCTCGAGGACGGCAAGGTCATGACCCGCGACGTTGTCGGCGACGAGCGTCAGGGTGGCACCATCGGCTACACCAACGAGATCATCAAGAATCTCGGCCGCAAGCCGTCCGAGTGGAAGATCCGTGAGTACAAGCCGATCAAGCTGCCGCAGCTGGGCGACGCTCCTGACTTCGTCAAGGTGAAGACCCGCCAGGTATGCGGCGTCGACATCTTCATCGAGTCGGCCAGCGACAAGATCAGCATCGGTCAGAGCATGGAGAAGATCTGCGAGGGTCGCGACCTCTACCTGAAGATGGTCGACTCGCGCGGCACCATGCTGTACCCGCCGAACGACGTGATGACGGACACCGTGGACGCCTGGCGCGCCCGCTTCATGCTTCGTGACGACTCCGGCGAGCTCTCCGACGCCCAGCTCATCGACCTGCTGCAGGCCGTTGCCGCTGAGCACAAGTGGGCCCACGTCGAGAAGCTGCAGCGCTTCGACGGCGAGGACGGCTTCACCAAGGCACAGGGCGAGGACTGATCTCCTCAACCCCTTGAGCGTTCCCGCGAGGGCGGCCTTCGGGCCGCCCTCGCGCGTTTTGCGTATGGGTTGGCCGTGCTGTGCAGGGGGTAGCCCCCTATGGCGACCACGGAGGGCTTCACGCGGTTGCCAATCGTGGCGCGCAAGCGTTCTATAGGGGTTATGCCGACCGTGGTGCTGGTTGAAGACAACGCGCTCCTTCGCAGTTCGCTGGGCATCGCGCTCGGCCACCACGGCGTGCGCGTGGTGGCCAGTTGTGCCGATGTCAGCCAGGCGGTCGAGCACCTGTCGGGGGGCGGGGTGGACGCGCTGGTGACCGACCTCGATCTTGGCCGTGGCCCCAACGGCATCGCGCTTGCCCACGCTGCCCGCACGGCGAACCCCGAGGTGGGGGTGGTGCTGCTCACTGCGTACTCCGACCCCCGTCTGGTGGCCGGCAAGCTGCTGC
>CAIPNN010000271.1 GCA_903866425.1 uncultured Actinomycetes bacterium | reverse complement strand
GCACTCGGTCACTCCGCTGGTGAAGGTGGTCGCCATCACCCGCAGCGAGCACGGTGCCGTGGTTGCCGGTGACGGCGATGTGCACATCGTCCCGGCCGACGCCGTCACCCAGGTGGTCGACACCACAGGCGCTGGCGACCTGTTCGCCGCGGGCTTCCTCGCTGGCTGGACCCAGGGCCGCAACCTGCACGACTGCGGGCGCATGGGTGCCGTCGCCGCCGCGGAGGTCATCTCGCACCTGGGCGCCCGCCCGGAGGCCGACCTGAAGGCGCTGGTATCGGAGCGAGTACCCGCGTAGCAGGATCACCGCCCCGGGTGCGGAACCCACTCCCGAGGCACGTTTTCGCCGCTAGTCTCCCGCCCTCCCTCGCACCAGCAGCCAACCGAGGTTTTTTCGAATGCCGTCAAACGCAAGCGTCATCGTCCGCGCCGAGATCCCCGCAGGCCCTGAGGTACTCAGCAGCGTGATGACCGCCATCACCATGGCGGGCGGCGAGGTGTCGGGCATGGACGCCGTGCGTTCCACCCGCGAGACCATCACCCGCGACATCGTCATCGAGGGCCCCGACGACTCGGCGATCGACAACATCGTCAACTCGCTCAGGGGTGTGACGGGCGTGACCGTGCACGGCGTCACCAATGCCGTGCTGCAGGCCCACGAGGGCGGAATGCTCACCATGCGCACCCGTGCCCCCGTGCGGAACCGCGACGACCTCTCCATGGCCTACACCCCGGGCGTGGCCCGCGTGTGCATGGCCATTCACGACGACTTCGACCGCGCCTGGGACCTCACCATCAAGGGCAACAGCGTGATGGTCATCAGCGACGGCTCCGCACTTGTGGGCCAGGGCGACCTCGGCCCGCTGGCATCGCTGCCCGTGCTCGAGGCGCTTTCGCTGTTCATGCGCGAGATGGCCGACGTTGACGCCTTCCCGCTGCCCATCGACCTTGACGACCCGGCCGAGATCGCCGACACGGCCATCAAGATCTCGTCGGTGTTCGGTGGCATTCACGTGGCCGACATCAGCGCGCCCAACTGCTTCGAGGTGATGGACCTGCTGCGCGCTGCGCTCGACATCCCCGTGATCCACGGCGATGGTGACGGCACCGCGATCTCACTGCTGGCCGGTGCCATGAACGGCCTCACCGTGGTGGGCAAGAACATCACCGGGGCCAGCATCTGCGTGGCGGGCTCAGGCCCGGGCGCACTGGCATTCCGTCGCTTCGCCGAGAAGGCCGGCGCCGCCGAGGTGCGCATCGCCGAGACCGACGAGGCCACGCACGACCTGCTGAAGGGTGCCGACGCCTACGTGGGTGTGTCGTCACCAGCCGTGCTCACCGCCGATGACCTGAAGGCCATGAATGCCGACCCGGTGGTGCTTGCACTTGGCATGCCCGACCCGGAACTGCACGGCCCCGATGCCGCAGGCGCCGCCGTGTACGCCACCGCGCGCCCCGACATGCCCAACCAGATCAACAGCACCCTGAGCTTCCCGGGCATCTGGCGCGGCCTGCTCGACGTGCGCGCCACCGAGGCCTGCGACGACGCCCTCATGGCCGCCG
>CAIPNN010000270.1 GCA_903866425.1 uncultured Actinomycetes bacterium | reverse complement strand
CTGCATCACCGACATCGTCATTGACGCCAAGAGCGGCGTGAGCGGCGCGGGCAAGACGCCCACGCCCGACGTGCACTACTGCTCGGTGGCCGACAGCATCCGTGCCTACAAGGTGCTGAACCACCGGCACACGCCTGAGATCTCCGAACAGATCGGCACCGATGTGCTGTTCACGCCGCACCTGGTGCCGGTCGACCGTGGCCTGCTGTCGTCGGTGTACGCGCGGTTTACGGGCGACGCCCCGAGTCAGGCCGAATTGACGCAGGCATATGTCGACTTCTACGACGGCCACCCGTTTGTGGAAGTGGTGGACAGCCCGCCGGGCATGCACGCGGTGCAGCACAACAACTTCGCGCAGGTGTGCCCCATGGTCGATCAGGCGTCCGGTCGCCTCATTGCGTTCGGGGTCATCGACAACCTGATGAAGGGTGCGGCGAGCCAGGCCGTGCAGAACCTCAACCTCATGGCCGGCCGGCCCGAGACCGAGGGTCTGCGCTGACCGACTGGGCACCCGTTGAGCGCGCCGACTGGATCGGCGCGCCCGAGGGCCTCACCCGCGTGGAGGGCACCGGTGTCACGGCGCCCGAGGGTTTCCGGGCGGCGGGAGTTGCCGCAGGGCTCAAGGGCGAGGGCCTGCTTGATCTGGGGCTGCTGGTGAGTGATCGGCCCACGGCATCGGCAATCGTCGACACCCCGAGCGCGCTGCCATCTGCTGCCGTCATCTACACCCGCAGCCTGCACGCCGGTGGCCTGCGCGGCGTGGTGGTGAACAGCGGCTGCGCCAACGCGGCCACGGGTGAGCAGGGCGTCGTGGATGCCCGGGCGATGGGGGAGACGGCTGCCGCTGCCACGGGCGTTCCGATTGGCAGCCTGGCCGTGTGTTCCACCGGTGTGATCGGCGAGCGCCTGCCCATGAAGTTGCTGACGGCGGGCATGGACTCCGCTGCCGCCGCACTCGCGCCCGACGGTGGCGTGGACTTCGGGGAGGCCATTCGCACGACTGACGCCTTCGCGAAGGGCGGCACGTTCCGTCTGGCGCTGTCGTCTGGCGAGGTGACTATCGGCGCCGCCGCCAAGGGCGCGGGGATGATCCGCCCCGACATGGCAACCATGCTCGCGTACGTGACCACCGACGCCTGCGTGCTGCCCGACGACCTTCTCGAGGCCACGCGCTCGGCGGCCAACACGGGCTTCAACCGCATCAGCGTTGACGGCCAGATGAGCCCGAGCGACACGCTGCTGGTCATCGCCAATGGCGAGGGCCCGCCCATCGAGGGCGATGACCTCGCGCTGTTCACCGATGCCCTGCGTGCCATCTGCCGGTACCTCGCCATTCTCATGGTGAAGGACGGCGAGGGTGCCGAGCACGCGGTGCGCGTGGTGGCGGATGGCGCGCTGGATGACGAAGAGGCCGAGCGCGTGGTGCGCGCGGTCGGCGAGAGCGCGCTGGTGCGCACCGCCGTGTATGGCCGCGACGCCAACTGGGGCCGAATCAATCAGGCGGTGGGGCAGGCCCTGGCGCGCACCGGCGGCCACGTCAACTTCACCCTGCGCTTTGACGGCGTGCTGCCCGATGCCAAGGGCATCGACGAGGTGATGGCCCGCGCTGAGTACGAGATTCAGGTGGGCCTCGGCCGAGGCGATGCCCGGGCGGAGTTGTTCGCCAGCGATCTTGGGCACGGGTACGTGTCGGTGAACGCCGACTACCGCACGTAGTAGTGGCGTTGCGAGCGGCGTTGCGAGATGTCGCTTTGCGCAGGGAGTTGAGCGAAACCTGCTGATACCTTGCCGCGTCTATGGGCAAGACGAGTCGCAGGGATCACCTTCCGGAGCGCGCTGAGGTTGAGGCGCGGGCAGCCGTGCTGCTCGAGGCCCTGCCGTACATCCAGCAGTTCGCCGGTGCCACGGGGGTGGTGAAGTACGGCGGTGCCGCGATGACCAAGCCCGAGCTCAAGGCCTCATTCGCACGCGACATCGCGCTGCTCAAGCTTGTGGGCCTGAACCCCGTGGTGGTGCACGGTGGCGGCCCCGACATCAGCAAGTACAGCGAGCGCCTCGGGCTTGACGTCAACTTCGTGGATGGCCTTCGGGTGACCGACGAGCCCACCATGGAGCTGGTGAAGATGGTGCTCATCGGCAAGATCAACAAGGAGATCGTGGCCCAGCTGCACGTGGCCGGCATCGAGGCCGTGGGCCTCTCCGGCGACGATGGCCGCCTGATCGAGGCGAAGAAGGCCACCAGCGACAGCGGCGACCTGGGCTTCGTGGGCGAGGTGGCCCGCATCAACCCCGACATCCTGAGCGACCTCGACCGGTTCGTGCCGGTGGTGGCCTCGGTGGGCGTGGGTGACGACGGTCAGAGCTACAACATCAACGCCGACACCGTGGCCGGTGCGCTTGGCAGGGCGCTGAACGCCCGCCGCGTGATCTTCCTCACCGACGTCGAGGGTGTGTACGAGGACTTCGACGACAAGAGCACACTCATCGGGCGGTGCTCGCTGCTCGACGTGGAGGCCATGCTCGAGTCGGGCGAGGTGGACAAGGGGATGATCCCCAAGCTGTCCGCGGTGCGCGACGCCCTGAAGGGTGGGGTTGAAGCCGCACAGATCGTTGACGGCCGCGTGCCGCACTCGGTGATCATGGAGCTGTTCACCGAGGAGGGTCTCGGCACCATGGTCACGCGCGCGTGATCCGCCCGGAGATGATCGAGCGCGAGCAGGCGGCGCTCATGCGGAACTACGGGCGATACCCCGTGGAGTTCGTGCGGGGCGAGGGCGCGTGGCTGTTCGACCCCGAGGGCCGCGGCTATCTCGACCTGATGTCGGGCATCTCGATGATCAACGCCGGGCACTGCCACCCCGACGTGGTCGCGGCAATCCGCGAGCAGGCCGGCACGCTCATCAACACATCCAACCTCTATTACACCGAGCCCATGGTGGAACTTGCGGAGTGGATCCGCGACACCTCAATGGGCGGGCGGGTGTTCTTCTGCAACTCGGGCGCCGAGGCGTCGGAGGCCGCCATCAAGTTGGCGAGGAAGCATGGCGGCGCTGACCGCACGGAGTTCGTGTCGCTGGAGGACGGCTTTCACGGCCGCACCATGGGCGCGCTCGCCCTCACGGGTCAGCCGGGCAAGCAGGAGGCCTTCAGGCCGCTCATGCCGGGAGCGCGGTATGTGCCGCGAAATGACAAGGACGCCCTGCGCGCCGCGGTGAGCGAGCGCACGTGCGCAATCGCCATCGAGATCGTGCAGGGCGAGTGCGGCGTCTACCCGCTGGACGACGACTTCGTGCAGCTGGCCCGTGCGCTGGCCGACGAGCACGGCGCGCTGCTGATCGTTGACGAGATCCAGACCGGCATGTCACGCACCGGCCCTCTCTACGCCTACCAGGACGCCGGCATCGAGCCCGACGTGATGTGCCTGGCGAAGAGCCTCGGCGGCGGGTTCCCCATCGGGGCGCTCACGGCGAAGCCGGG
>CAIPNN010000269.1 GCA_903866425.1 uncultured Actinomycetes bacterium | reverse complement strand
CTTCACTGCTGAGCCGGGTCGTATCCCCGACTACCCGCGCAGGATCGCCCGCCGGTGCCTGCCGTTCGCCGAACCGCAGGAGGGCAGGATCCGCTCCGGTTACTTCGCAAACCTTCGCGGCAATTTCCCGTAGCGAAACCCCCGCACCACTTGCCACGTTCACCGGGCCGACGACATTACTCAACAACAGGGTCACCAACGCATCCGCGACATCGTCGATGAACAGGAAATCCCGCACCTGATGTCCGTCGGTGCAGGCCACCCGCTCCCCACGGATCAACCCGCCGATTATCGCCGATATGAACTTGGAAGAAGGCTCCCCGGGACCGTAAGGAAAGAACAGCCGTGCCCAGGCGGACCGCCTGCCCGAGCACTCTGCCGTCGCTTCCAGTGCGTGGGACATCGCCAGCTTGCACTTGCCGTAAATGGTATCCGGCGCCAGCACGGACGAGTATTCGCGCAGATCCTCTGGCACCCAGCGGTACTCGGCACAGGTTCCAACGCCGAGCGCACGCTCGCCACCATGACGGTAGAACGCGCCGGCAAGTGTCAGACCACTCTGCAGCCAACGCAGGTTCTCCGGGCTGGACCAGAAAATCCCCGGAGTGGCGATCCAGGCAAGATTCAGCAGATGCGTGGGTCTGATCCCGGCGATGAGAACATCCGGATCGTCCTGCAGAAGGTCGGATCGATGCCAGCGCACCGATGTGGCACCCGCCATCGCGGGTGGCCGGGCTTGCCGGTGGATGGCATGTACGTCGCAGCCCGCATCGGCCAGCGCAGAAAGACAGCGCTGTCCTATGAAGCCTGTGGCGCCCGTTACCAGGACGATCGGGCGGGTCGTGGTCAATGTTTGAAATTCGAGGGATGCAGCACCTGACATTATAAGCGATCAGCCACGACCACCACTGCGATCACTCCACCTGAGCAAGGGCCGCACCTCAGGGGGATCTCGGCGCGGCACTCACTCCGGCGCGCGATGGCCTTCCATTCGGAGACGGGTACGGATCAGTAACCCACCCAGAACCCTATGGACGACGGTGGGCAGTACGTCGAACGGCCGGAGCATGAGAAATGCGCCCGCGATCCGGGTGCGACGGGCCGACTGCGGGACTACCCGGTCAATCAGGCGAAGCATGGCCCCGCGCACGCCACCGACGAAGCCCGCCAGCGTCGTCAGTTGCCGGCCTTCGGCTGCCCGCACGGCAGCGAACCGGAAACGCAGTGCCGTACGTAAAAGAAATCCGGGCGTCCACAGTGCCGGGGACAGAGCGGGACCGCGCAGGCTCAGTCTTTCGAGCAATTTTTCGAGCCGCCCGTAATCGCGTAGCGTGCCCGACAGCACACTCCCCTCGTGGACACGGATGATGCCGCAGGGCGACGGGGAGTACGCAGCGCCGTATCGTGTGGCGATCGAAAGCGCGGTGATGAGATCCGACAGACCGCCATACGCCGGATCGAACCCGCCCATTTCTTCCAGGACATCGCGACGGTAAATGAGGGTGGTACCAGTGAACCAGTTGCCATGCACGTGGGCGAGCCGCAGGCAATCCCGGGGTGTGAAGCAGGTGTCGGATAGCGAAACAAGCGGGGAAGGTTGGAGCCGCAGCGGACGGTCTACGTCATCCACCAGCCATGCCAGGGCGGACCACAGCCCGGGGCGGTCCCCAAGCGCGATCGCCTTTTGCGCCCTGTCGAATATTCCGGGCAGCACGAAATCATTCGCAGAGAGAAACAGCACGTAGTCGCTTGTGATGTGGCGCAGACCCTCCGCAACCGCGCCATAAACGCCCTGGTTCTTTTCCAGCGCCACGACTTTTACGTATGGCGTTTCGCCCACGGTGGCCCGTATTACGGCGACGCTGTCGTCGGTCGAGCAGTCATCGACGATGACAAACTCGTCGGGCGTCAGGGACTGATCGAGCACCGACCGAAGGCAGCGTGGCAGATATCTGGCGTCGTTCCAGTTCGGGACGAGCACCGCGATGGAGGGGTTCGTATTCCTGTTCATGATCATGCCGTCGATGGTCTGACGATGCGGGTCACCACCTCGCGGGTGCCGGGGGTTGCGACGACTCCTGCCGCCAGCGTCATGGCAGCAGCGGCCAGTATGGTCAACAGGCCACCTGCGTGCGATGTGCCATCCCACGTGACCCACCGCCACACCGCCGCCGTACCGGCGCAGGCCACGAGCGGGATCCCGACATCGGTGACATACCAGTCGAGCAACTCGCCCTTCAGCAGTCGACGATGCATCAGCAGCATTAGCACCCCGAGATCGCCCAGGTTCAGCAGCAGCCACACCAGCGCGGCGCCAAAGCCGCCGTAATGCAGCGACATCCAGTAAATCAGCGGGCCGAGAACCACTACGGCTGCGGTGTTCGTCTGGAACACGAGACGCGTCCAGCCGTGGGCGAGCTGCAGGGTGAGCGGCAGGTTCATGGCGGCGTTAAGCGCGGTGCCTGCCGCGAGCAGGGCAAGCGTGGGCCCGGCGCGCTCCGCAATGACGCT
>CAIPNN010000268.1 GCA_903866425.1 uncultured Actinomycetes bacterium | reverse complement strand
GGCGCCCATCGACATACCCACCACCACGGCGCGGTCAATGCCGCGGTCGTCCATCACCTGCACGGCGTCCTGCACCATCGCCGAGTAGCCGTAGGCAGTCGATGCCGGGGCGGGGTCGGACTCCCCGTGGCCACGGGCGTCGCACGCGATGAGCCGGTAGCCATCGCGGATGAGCGCGGTTGACCCGTGCAGTACGTAGCGACGGGTGGCCGACAGGCCGTGCAGCAGCAGGATGGGCGGGCCGTCGCCGTCGTCGTCGCCGTGCAGGGTAATGCCGTCGCGTACGACGCTGAACTCGCTCATGCCGCCTCGCCCAGTACCTCGAACAGGCTCTCGGCGTGGCGCTCGACGAATGCAGGGCCAACGCCCTTCACCTCAAGCAGCGCGGGCTCCGACATGGGGCGGCGCACTGCGATGGACCTGAGCGCGGCGTCGGCGCACACGGTGTAGGCCGGCTTGCCGTCGGCGCGGTCGCGTCGCCATGCGCGGAGTGCCTCGAACAGTTCGGCGTCGTCGGGCGACATGTCGGGCTCGTCAACGTCGGGAGCCTTCTTCGGCATTGCACGTGCGGGAGGGATGGCGTCGTCCGGCAGGGGCTCGCACACGTCGCAGCACCGGCCCTCCGGCGCGGGCGCGGCGGCATCGCCGAAGTGGTCGAGAATCGCCTGCCGCCTGCACGTGGGTGACTCGATGTACTGGTTGATGGCCCGGTAGGCGATCCACGCGCGGTCGCGGGCGATGCGGGAGTCCTCCCCTTCGCCGTGGTGCTGGTTGGCGAACCGGATGAGGCGACCCAGGTCGGCGCGCATTGCCAGCAGCACGGCCCGCCCGGGCTGGCCATCGCGTCCCGCGCGGCCGGCCTCTTGGTAATAGCCCTCAAGGGACGTGGGGATTGACCAGTGCCACACGCCGCGTACATCTGACCGGTCGATGCCCATGCCGAAGGCGTTGGTGGCGGCGATCACGTCGGCATCGCCGCTCATGAAGGCGTCCTGCGCGCGCTGGCGCTCCTCGCCTGGCATTCCTGCGTGGTACCCCACGGCGCGAAGGCCCCGGGCGCGAAGGCCCTCGGCCACCTCTTCCGTGGCCTTGCGCGTGCCGCAGTACACGATTGCCGGGCTGCCGCCATCGGCCTCAAGCCCCGCCAGCAGCACCGCCCACTTGCGGGCCACCGCACCCTTGCCTTCGAGCGCGATGACGTCGAGGCTCAGGTTGGGCCGGTCGAACCCGGTGCGGATGGTCACCGGATCGCGAAGGCCCAACTTGTTGACGATCTCGGCCGACACCTGCGGCGTGGCGGTGGCGGTGAGGGCCATCACGCAGCGCGGCTGCAGCATCTCGCGCTGCTCGGCCAGGCGCAGGTAGTCGGGGCGGAAGTCGTGGCCCCATTCGCTCACGCAGTGGGCCTCGTCGATGGCCAGCAGGTCGATGGGGTTGGCACGGAGCGCCTGGGTGAAGGCCTCGTGCACAAAGCGCTCTGGCGCGCACAGCACCAACCGCACCTCGCCGCGCCTGATGCGGTCGATGGCGTCGCGGGTCTCGGCGGGTGACTGCGTGCTGGTGACCATCGCCACGGGCAGCCCGGCGGCCTCGAGCTTGGCGTGCTGGTCGTTGATGAGCGCGATGAGCGGGCTCACCACCACTGTGAGGCCCCCGTTGCAGAAGGCGGGCGCCTGGAAGCAGAGGCTCTTGCCCGATCCGGTGGGCATCACCACCAGGCTGTCGGCGCCGGCGAGCGCGGCGAGGATTGGCCGGTCCTGCGCCGGGCGAAGCGCGGTGACCCCCATCTGGGTGAGCACCTCACGAAGCGGACGGGGCTCGCCGCCAGGGCGTGGGGGGATGGGGGCATCGAGCGCATCGCGCCGGGCGCGCAGCGGCGCGGCGATGCGGCCGAGCGCGGTGCGTGCCTCGCCCTGCAGATCGCGCCAGTCGCCGCGCAGGGCCTCAAGCAGGCGGTCGGCGGTTGCGGCATCGTCGGGGGCCAGGGCGCCACTGTGTTCGGCCCGCGACAGCACGTACGCCAGGTCGGCGACGGAATCAACGGGCAGGTCGGACATGGTGCT
>CAIPNN010000267.1 GCA_903866425.1 uncultured Actinomycetes bacterium | reverse complement strand
GTGGCGAGCGCGGTCCACTGGTTCACCCAGTCGTCCTCGGTGAAGCCACCGGTGCCGTACCAGAGCGGCGACATGAAGCTGTCATCAGCTCCTGAGTGGTTGTCGAGAATGATCCCGAGCCCCTGGCGCCCGGCCTCGGCGATGATCTCGTCCATCACCTGCTGCGGGGTCTTGCCCTGCAGTGCGGCGTTGCGCCCACCGCCGTAGTCGATGCCCGAGGTGGTGGTGCTCTTCAGCGCCTGCAGCGAGAAGGGCAGGCGGACGACGTTGAAGCCCTGTGCCTTGATCTGGGCGAGCATGTCGCGGTAGTCGCGGGTCCACAGGCCGTGGGGTGCGTGGTTGGCGGTCTCCAGGCCAAACCAGTTGACGCCCTGCAGCACCACCTCGCGGTTCGCCTGGTCGACGATCTGGCCGCCGCTGGTGTGCAGCGGGCCCTGAATGGCTGATGCCGACGACATTGCGGTGAGCGCTGCCGTGGCTGCGAGGCCGGCCACGAGGGCACGGCGGGATCGGGTGATGCGCAAGGGGTTCCTCCTTGGGGCCCGGCGGGAGTGCCGGGGACGGGGGGCATCATCCAGAGGGCGTATGAGGGATCTGTGAGGTTCTGCTGTTGAGGGAACCCCCGCAGTTCGCCCAGCACACCGATGGTTCCGCGAGAACCCCGTTGTGGGTGGCCACGGCAGCGAATGCGGCTTCGGGGCCACTGCCGGATGAGCAGCCGCCGTGCCCGCTCCGCATGGGTATCCTCGCTGGCGCACCATGGACATCGTCACACTCATCGTCATCGCGGTCGCGATCGCGCTCGACCCGCTGCCACTGGTGCCCTTCATCCTGGTGCTCACGTCCAAGCGCGGGGTGCGCAAGGGCGCGGCCTTCCTCTTTGGCTGGTTCCTCTCGCTCGCCGTCATCGTGTCGGCCACCATCCTGCTTGCGGGCGATCAGCCGCCGGCGCACGGGTCGGCTCCTGCCTGGGTGAGCCTGGCCGTGAAGTTGGTCATCGGCCTGGTGCTGCTGTACATCGGTCTTCGCAAGCGCAAGGCGATGGCCGGGCCGCCAAAGCCCAAGGAGCCGCCCAAGTGGCAGTCGGGAATCGACGACATGTCGATGTGGTTTGCCATGGCCCTTGCACCCATCACCCAGCCGTGGGGGCTCATCGCCGCCGGCGTCACCGCGGTCATCGGCCTGGGGGCGGCCACCGCGGGCAGCATCGCGGTGCTCATCGTGTTCGTGGTGCTGGCCACATCGTCGTATCTGGTGCTCGAACTCGGTGCGGCGTTCCGCCCCGAGCGCGCCCAGCACATCGCCAACGGCATCCGCACCTGGATTCAGTCGCACACCGATCAGGCCATCGTGCTCGGGTCCATCGGCATCGGCCTGTTCCTCGTGGCCTCGAGCGCCTACCAACTGCTCACCTAGCGGTGCTCACACCCATCGTCGACACCACCTGGCTGCGTGACCACCGCCATGACGTGGTGGTGGCCGACGTGCGCTGGAGCCTGCTGGGGCCGTCGGGCCGCGACGAATACGAGCGCGAGCACATCGCCGATGCCGTCTTTGTCGATCTCGACACGCAACTGGCTGACATCGGCGACCCGCGTGATGGGCGGCATCCACTGCCGACACCCGAGGCGTTCGCCCGGGCGATGGGCTCGCTCGGCATTGGCAACACCGATCAGGTGGTGGCCTACGACGACGCGGGCGGCCTCTTCGCCGCGCGGCTGGTGTGGATGCTGCGCGCCATCGGTCACCGGGCTGCGCTGCTCGACGGCGGGCTTGCCGCATGGGATGGGCCGCTTGAGGCTGGCCCCGGCCACCCCCGCGAACCGGTCATCTTCACGCCTGTGCGCTGGCCCGCCGACCGCATGGCATCACTCGAACAGGCAGGCGACCCGGCCGCGGTGCTCATCGATGCCCGCGCCCGCGCGCGCTACCGCGGCGATGTCGAGCCCGTTGACCCGCGCCCGGGGCACATCCCGGGTGCCATCAACGTGCCGTGCGAGGAGCACCTGGCGGGGGGAACCCTGTTGCCCCACGACACGCTTCGCGCGCAATTCGCAGCCGTGGGCATTACGTCGACCGATGGCGTCATCG
>CAIPNN010000266.1 GCA_903866425.1 uncultured Actinomycetes bacterium | reverse complement strand
GTGGGCGGGCCAGGCCGCGGCGCTTGCCGGCCCCGATCGACCGGCCGCCGACATCATCACGCACATGGTCGCCGATGCCGTCAACGTCATCCGTGCCCTGAATGACGTTGCCGTGCGCGAGGGCTAGTAGGCCCGCTCCTCGCCGTTCCAGTCGAGAAAGCGCCCGGTATCGGCGCTGGTGAGGCCACTCGCCACCGCGATGATCCCCGATGCCGACTGCTCCGGTGTGAGGTCGGCCTTGGCACCACCCCCCATGTCGGTCTGCACCCACCCGGGGTTCACCACAACCGACGTGATGCCGTCGTCGGCCAGTTCGGCGGCCATGGCACGCGAGGCCATGTTGAGCGCGGCCTTGGTGGTGCGGTAGCCGTAGTTGGGCGAACTGTTGGCGGCGTAGCCGCCGGTGGACCCAAGCCATGACGTGATGTTGACCACGCGCGGGTTGGACGACGCGCGAAGCCAGGGCAGCGCGCCGCGCACAACCAGCAGGGGTGCCACCACGTTCACCCTGAAGAGCCCGAGCATCGGCTCGGCGTCCATATCGGTGACCGACAGCGTCGACACGCCGTTCTCCACCCCGGCGTAGTTGATGCCCGCGTTGTTGATGATCAGATCAACCCCACCGAGGCGCTCACAGATACCCGCCACCCGCGCCGGGATTGCGTCGGAGTCGCTCAGGTCGAGCACCTCGACCGTGACACCGTCGAGTGCCGCCAGTTCCGGTGCCCGCGCGGCATCGCGCACGGTGCCCACCACAACGTCACCGCGGGCCGACAGCAGACGGGCAAGCGTGAGCCCGAGCCCCCGTCCGGCGCCGGTGACGATGACCCGGTCAGACATCGCGGGTCCTCAGTGGCTCACGGCCCTGCGGGGCTTCCGGGTGCGAGGTGCGAAATGCCGGCTGGCTACAGGTGCCGTCATCGCGCTGAGGAAACGTGCGATCAATGGCGGTCTTGCACTGTGGGCGTGGCACGCCGTCGGCCCGCAGCGCCCCGAACCCCGGCTGCACCGATTCCACCTCGAGCATCACCGCGACATCCACCTCGCACGTGAACACGGAGTCGATGCATCCGATCCAGCGCTCGCCATCGTGCTCATGCGCGTAGAGCCGAGGGCATTCGATGGCCACACAGTGGGCCGGATACACCACGCGCTCGCACCGCACGGCGCAGGCACGGCACGATCCGCGGTCGGGGGCGTCACTCACGGGGGCCAGTGAAGCGCGCCCCGGGCCCACGATCAAGCGACCGCGCGCTCGCCGAACATCGACTTGAGCGAGGCCTGGAGGCTCCGGTCGGCCGGGTCGACCAGGTACTCCTTGCCCAGGCGCATGCGCACCGCACCCTCCGGCGTCATCAGGTCAACCACCACCGACGCCTCGCCCGGGTGGTCGCTGATGAGCTGCTTGAGCATGCCCATGTCGGCGTCGGCCAGACGGCTGGCCTCCAGCTTCAGGAGCAGGCGGTCCTCCTCGTCGGCCGGGTCGGGCTCGAAGGGCGTAATCGTCTGGGCCACCAGCTTCGTTTCACTCTCGCTCTTCTGGTCAATGCGCCCGCTCATCAGCACCAGGGCGTCCTCGCGCAGCAGTTCACGCGCGGCCGCCAGCACCTGCGGCACCACCACCACCTCGATGCCGCCCTCCAGGTCGTCAAGACGCACGAACGCCATGGGCTCGCCGCGCTTGGTCACGATGTTCTTCACCGACCCCACGATGCCGCCGAGCGTCACCGACTGGCCGTCGGCGAGCGTGTTCACCTCGCCGATGCTCACCGTGGTGAGGCGCCTGAGCTGCTTGCGGCAGTCGGCCAGCGGGTGGCTCGACACATAGAGGCCGATGGCCTCCTTCTCGCCGGCCAGCAGTTCGTCCTTGTCCATCTCGGGCGCGGTAATGGGCATGTCGGTCTCCATCGACCCGCCACCGGTGTCGTCGAGCAGCCCGAACAGCGATTCCTGCCCGGCCGCCTGGTCGTTGCGACGCTTGGCCGCCTGGGCCATGGCCGCGGGCAGCGCATCAAGCATGCCGGCACGGCTCGCACCGGTGCAGTCGAGCGCCCCGCCCCTGATGAGGCTCTCAAGCGCACGCTTGTTCAATTGCGCCGGGTCAACGCGGCGGCAGAAGTCCCACAGCGAGGTGTACGGGCCGCCCTCGCCGCGCTCGGCCAGCAGCGCCTGCACGGCGGCGTCGCCAACGCCCTTCACCGCAGTGAGCCCAAAGCGGATCTCATTGACGCCCGTCACCGCGAAGCCCGCAACCGACTGGTTGACGTCGGGCGGCAGCACTTCGATACCCATGTCGGACGACGCCGACACGTAGAAGGGCACGCGGTCCTTGGTGTCCATCACCGATGTGAGCACCGCCGCCATGTACTCGGCCGGGTAATTCGCCTTGAGGTACGCCGTGCGGTACGACAGCAGCCCGTAACAGGCGGCATGACTCTTGTTGAACGAGTAGTCACCAGCGGCCTCACACAGGCCCCATAGGCTGCGGGCGACGTCGTTGCTGCAGCCTGAATCGATGCAGCCCTGAATGAACTCGTCGCTGAGCGACGCCATCAGTTCCTTGTCCTTCTTGCCCACGGCCTTGCGCAGGTCGTCTGCGCGTGCGGGTGAGAATCCCGCGATGGCGCGGGAGATCTGCATCAACTGCTCCTGGTACACCGCCACGCCGTATGTGGGGCCCGTGATGGGCTCCAGACGCGGGTCGTCGAACCGCACACGGCTGGGGTCGCGCTTGTTCTTGGCGTACGTGGGAATGAAGGCCATGGGGCCCGGGCGGTACAGGGCCACCAGCGCCACCAGGTCGGCGAACTCCGTGGGGCGCACCTCGCGAAGGGCGTCGCGCATGCCCGACGACTCGAACTGGAACACACCGAGCGCATCGCCCTTGGCGAGCATGCGGTACGTCTTCTCGTCGTCCATGCGGATGGCCTCGATATCGAGGTCCTCACCGCTGCCCTCCCTGATGAGCCTGAGCGCGTCCTGGATGATGTCGAGGTTGCGCAGGCCGAGGAAGTCCATCTTCAGCAGGCCGAGTGCCTCAACGTCGTGGTCGGGCACCTGCGTGACCACCGCGCCTTCGTCGTCCACGCGCACCGGCAGGTAGTCGGTGACCGGGCCCGGGGCGATCACGACGCCGGCGGCGTGCACGCCCTCGTTGCGCACCAGACCCTCAAGTGGCCGCGCCACCTCGATGATGCGCTTGGCGCCCTCGTCGGCCTCGACGTGGTTAGCCAGTTCGCTGCCAGCGGCGAGCGCCTGCTCCAGCTTGATGCCGATGGGGCGCTCGGGCACGAGCTTGGCCAGGCGGTCCACCTGACCGTACGAGAAGCCCAGCACGCGGCCGGAGTCGCGCACCACCGCGCGGGCAAGCAACTTGCCGAAGGTGCCGATGCGCGCCACGGCGTTGCCGCCGTACTTGTGCGTGACGTACGCCACCACGCGGTCGCGGCCGCCCACGGAGAAGTCGGTGTCGATATCGGGCATCGACTTACGGCCCGGGTTGAGGAAGCGCTCAAACAGCAGGCCGTGCTCAAGCGGGTCGAGGTCGGTGATGCGCAGCGAGAAGGCCACCAGTGAGCCTGCGGCCGATCCACGGCCGGGGCCCACCGCCACGCCATTCTCGCGTGACCACTTGATGTAGTCCCACACGATGAGGAAGTACGAGCTGAACCCCATCTCCTTGATGGTGTCGAGCTCAAAGCGCAGGCGGTCCTCGGCCTCGGCGGGCCAGTTGCCCGGGCCATAGCGACGGTCAAGGCCCTCGCGGCACAGGTTCTCGAGGTACACGTCGTCGGTCTCACCCGTCGGCACCGGGAACACCGGCAGCTTGAGGTCGCCAAGCGGCAGTTTGAGGTCG
This sequence comes from uncultured Actinomycetes bacterium, assembly GCA_903866425.1. Lineage (GTDB taxonomy): Bacteria > Actinomycetota > Thermoleophilia > Miltoncostaeales > Miltoncostaeaceae > SYFI01. The sequence goes on along the minus strand of CAIPNN010000266.1, from coordinate 1,035 downwards.
GAGCACCGCTCGGCGATCTCGAGCGTGGTCTGCAGCGACTCGGGGTAGTCGGGCAGCGCGCGCAGCATCTCCTCGCCCGACTTGATGAAGAACTCCTGCGTGTCGAACTTGAAGCGGTTGGGGTTGGACAGCACGTCGCGCGTCTGGATGGCCAGCAGGGCCTCGTGACTCTCGGCGTCCTGATGGCAGATGTAGTGCACGTCGCCCGTGGCCACCATGGAGCGGCCGGTCTCCTTGGCCAGGGTGGCCAGGTGCTGGTTGATGCGGCGCTGGCCATCAATGCCGGCGTCCTGCAGTTCGAGGTAGACGTTGTCCTGCCCGAAGATGCCGGTGAGGGTGTCCAGTTCCTTGCGGGCGCCATCAAGGTCGTCGTTGACCAGGCTGGCGCAGATGGTGCCCGACAGGCAGCCTGACAGCACGATGATGCCCTCGGAGTGGCGGCTCATCAGCTCGTGGTCAATGCGGGGGCGGCGGTGGTAGCCCTCGAGGTATCCGGCCGAGCACAGGCGGATGAGGTTGTAGTAGCCGGTGGTGTTCTCGGCCAGCAGCGTGAGGTGGTTGCGCTTTTCCTTGCCGCGGAACCGGTGGTCGGGCACCACATAGGCCTCGAGCCCCACGATGGGCGTGATGCCGCGCTTGGTGGCCTCGCGGTACAGCTCCACCGCGCCACTCATCACGCCGTGGTCGGTGAGCGCAACCGCGCTCTGCCCCAACTCCTCCACGCGATCAAGCAGGCGCGGGATCTTGCACGCGCCATCGAGGATCGAGTAGTCCGAGTGGACGTGCAGGTGTGCAAAGGGTGGACTGGCGCTCACCCCTCGAAACCTACCCCCTCGCCCCGACGGCGCCCGACGGGCCACCACCCGGTGCCAGACACCGGGTGGTGCCAGACACCGGGTGGTGCCAGACACCGGGTGGTGCCAGACACCGGGTGGTGTCTGGCACCGTTTCTGGGCGCGGGGCTCCCTCATGGGGCCCGCGGGCGGGGTCAACCCTTCTTGCGGCCCTCGGCGATCTGGTGCGCCATGCGGCTCT
>CAIPNN010000265.1 GCA_903866425.1 uncultured Actinomycetes bacterium | reverse complement strand
CTGGTGTCGACACGACGCCGCTCTTCATCGGGCTGGAGGGCGACATCTGCCAGTGCCCCCACTGGGGCTACGTGCTCGGTGGCCGCCTCACCACGACCGACGCTGAGGGGCAACGCGAGACGGTCGACGCGGGCGACCTCTTCTACTGGCCCCCTGGTCATAACGTGCGTGTCGAGGCCGACGCCGAGATCGTCATGTTCAGCCCACAGGAGCCGCACAGCCACGTGATCGAGCACATGACCGCAAAGATCGAATCGTCCGCCTGATCCATCAGGGTCTCTCTTGCGGACAGTTCTGCAGAAGGACCAATTGAAGGAAATGCGCCGGAATCGCCGGACCCCCGGGGGCCCCGCAACACCGCGGCGCATCACCGCCCTAGCGTCGGATGCTCGCAATTCATCGGAAGGCGGTCTCGTCCATGGTCGTTCCCCGGCGCGTCGCAGTTCCACTGATTGTCGCGGGCATCCTGGTTCCCATCGGCCTTGCGGGATGCGGAAGCAGTTACAGCAGCGATGGCGGAGGGAGCAATGCCGATCGCTACGACACCACCACGCTCACCGCGAAGGCCGGCTCGGTGACCATCTCGATGATGAACCCGTCCAGCACAGGAATGCCCCACGGAATCGCCGTGCAGGGCAACGGGGTGGACAAGGATGGGCCCACGGTCCAGCCGGGCGGCACATCCACTGTCACGGTCACCCTGAAGCCGGGTACCTACACCTATTACTGCCCGGTGTCCGGACATGAGGCGGGCGGCATGAAGGGAATCCTCACCGTCACGGCCTGAGGTCCGGAGACGTCGACCGGGGGGTGGTCCGGTTGCCTCGGTGAGCGGAGGGCAGGTGTACGCTCGCCCACGTGAGCACCCCCACCCCAGATGACGGCCGCCTCGGACGCCTTGGCCGCTTCTGTGCCCGCCGTCACTGGTGGGTCATCGGGGCATGGATTGTCGTGCTCGTCGGTGTTGCCGTATTGGGCAGGGGCCTTGGCGGGCAGGCCAACGACACCGTGTCGCTTCCCGGCGTGCGATCGGCCGAGGGGCTTGCGGTGGTGCAGGAGGCATTCCCCACACAGGGCGCGGCGCAGGGTGTGGTGGTGCTGTATTCGCCCAAGAAGCCCCTTGATTCGCCGCGGGTGGCAGCTGCCATCGCGGCCGGACACGCGGCGTTGGCCAAGGTGCCCGGTGTGCTGAGCGTGGGCGAGGTCATTCCCTCGCCCGATGGCCAAATCGCCCAGGTGCCTGTGGAGTGGTCAACGCCCCCGCAGGAACTGGGGCAGGCCGACCTCGCTGCCATGCAAGCCGCGGCCGCCCCCTTGCGCGCGGCTGGCCTCACCGTTGAGTACAGCGGGTCGCCGGCCGTGCAGGCCGAGGCCCAGGCCCCCGACTACTCGGTGCTGGTGGGTGTGCTGGCCGCGATGATCATCCTGCTCTTGGCCTTTGGCTCGCTGGTGACCATGGCCATTCCGGTGGTGGGGTCGCTCATCGCCGTGGGCATGACGCTGATGATCCTCGTGGTGCTCGAGTCGTTCACGGCGATCAGCAGTGTGGGGCTGGCAATCGCCACCATGATCGGGCTTGGCGTGTCGGTCGACTACGGGCTGTTCGTGCTCACGCGGCACGATCAGCAGATCGCGTCGGGCATGCCGGTGGAGCAGTCGATCGGGCTTGCGGTTGCCACCGCGGGGCGTGCGGTGATGATTGCCGGTGGCACGGTGGCAATCGGTGTACTTGGGCTGGCCATGGCACAGGTGCCACTGGTCACGCGTATGGGCTTTGCGGCAGCACTGTCGGTGCTCATCGCCGTGCTGGCCGCACTCACGTTGCTGCCCGCCGCGCTCGGCATGGTGGGCACCCGCCTGGCGAGCGGCCGCATCATCCCGTTCGTCAAGCGCCCGGGGCCGGTGCAGCTTGAGGGTGCTGATGGCAAACCCCGCGGGTGGGCGCGATGGTCGCTCATGGTCACGCGCAAGCCGTGGCCGTTCCTCGTTGGTGCCTTGGCCATTCTCATCGCCCTGGCCATTCCACTGTTCTCGATTGACCTCGGCATGGTCGATTCAGGCAGCGATCCGCAGACCAGCACCACCTACAAGGCCTACGGGCTGGTATCGAAGGGCTTTGGGCCGGGGGCGAATGGGCCAATTGAGGTGGTGGTGGAGGGGCGGGGGGCAAAGGCCGCAGCGCCAGCCGTGCGGGCCGCCGCTGCGAAGGTGCCCGGCGTGGCCGTTGCGCTGCCGCCGCTGAACTCCCCAACGCATCCGGTGTCGCTCATCACGGTGCAGCCGGCCACGTCGCCCGCAAGCCAGCAGACCGAGCAGCTCATCACCACCCTCAACTCGGCGCTGCCCCCGGTGGCCGGCGCGGGCACGCAGGTGTACGTCACGGGCACCACGGCGGTGAATGTCGAGCTTGCCGAGAAGGTGGCGGCGCGCCTGCCGTGGTTCATCGGCGCGGTCATCCTCATCTCGTTCATCCTGCTGATGATCGAGTTCAGGTCGCTGCTGGTGCCGCTGCAGGCGGCCATCATGAACCTGCTGTCGGTGGGGGCTGCGTTCGGCGTGGTGGTGTTCGTGTTTCAGGAGGGGCACGGCCTGTCGTTGCTGGGGGTGGACCACCCGGTGCCCATCGAGTCGTGGGTGCCCCTGATGATGTTCGCCATCCTCTTCGGGCTGTCCATGGACTACGAGGTGTTCCTGCTCTCACGCATCCGTGAGGGCTGGCTGAAGACGGGCGACTCGCACCGGTCGGTGGCCATCGGCGTGGCGGGCACCGCGCGGGTCATCAGCGCCGCCGCGCTGGTGATGGTGTGCGTGTTCCTGGCCTTCGTGCTCGAGCCCAACGTGGTGGTGAAGATGCTGGGTGTGGGTCTGGCCACCGCCGTGCTGGTGGATGCCACCGTGGTGCGCCTCATGCTGGTGCCCGCCACCATGATCCTCATCGGCAAGGGCAACTGGTGGCTGCCCAAGTGGCTCGACCGCATTCTCCCCACCATGAAGGAGCCGGGGAGCGACGACGCCTAGTCGGCGGTGAGGCCCTCGAGGCCGCCGGCCCGGTCAAGGTCGCGCAGGCGATCGAAGCCCCCGATGGGCGTGCCGTCAATCACGATCTGCGGGAATGTGCGTCCGCCGCCGCTTGCCGCCTCAATGCGGTCGCGCGAACCCGGGCTCATGATGTTGATGCGCACTTCGTCGTACGCGATGCCGCGCTTCTTCAGGTAGCGCTTGGCCCCCACGCAGTACACGCAGAAGGGCGTCGCGTAGACGGTGACCCGGGCCATACGACGACCCTATCGCGAGGCCACGAGGTAGCAGGCGATTGCTGCGGCTGCTGCCACGTTGAGCGAGTCGATGCCGGGCGCCATGGGGATGGTGACGCAGGCATCTGCCGCCGCCATGGTGGCATCGGTGAGTCCCGGGCCTTCGGCCCCCAGCACCAGCGCCACGCGGTCGCTGGAGTGCTGTG
>CAIPNN010000264.1 GCA_903866425.1 uncultured Actinomycetes bacterium | reverse complement strand
GTTCGCCGGCAAACCCGCCATCGAGCGCCACGATCTCGAGCCCTCCGTTCACCGCGAGCGCACGCACCTCATCGGGCGTGTACAGGTGCACGTGGTGTGTGCGCTCGTCGTGCGCAGGCGTGCCGTCCGGCAGGGTGCGGTCGACGATGACGCGGAAGTCGAGGGTGCGCGCGTCCGGGTCGATGGCGTCGTACACGGCGGTGTGCACGAGCAATGCACCGGAATCGGCGTCGAGGTGTGTGCCTGTGGGGATGACCTCACCGAGGCGGTCGGCGATGTCGTCGAGGTCGGGCACGCTGAGGTCGAAGATGAACTCGCCGCCGGGACGCAGCGCCTGGGCCACGTGCGCGAAGGTGCGCGCCCGGTGGTCGGCATCCACGAGCACCTGCAGCGTGTTCATGGGCACGATCACCAGCGGGAGGTCTGAGGGAAGGTCGCATTCCTCCATGCGTCCTGCGGTCAGGGTGATGCGCTTTGTCACGCCAGCGGCATCTGCGCGCTCGCGCAGTACCTGCAGCATCTCTGGGTCAGCGTCGAGGGCGATGACCGGCACCCCTGCTGCGGCGATCTCGATGGCAACGCGACCGGCAGCCGCGCCGAGGTCGAGCACCGGACCGCCGAGGCGCTCGGCATGCCCGACCCAGAACCCGGCGTCGTCGCGATAGTGGGCGTGCTCAGCGGCGAAGCCCCGTGCCGGGCTGATCGTGACGACGTCAGTCATCCCAGAAGTCCCCCGCAGCCCCACGGGCCACCAGATCGGCCCGGATGTCGTGCATGGCGGTGTAGGTGGGCAGCACCTCGAGGCGTGTGCCTACTGGCGTGGCGGCCAGTGCATCCGTGAGTGCCGCGGTGTGATCCGGGATGACGTGCAGGCGCTCGTCGGGCAGGCCGGCGTAGCGGAAGCGCAGCGCGAGGTCGGCGGCACGTTCACCCGTCGCGGTGAGCCGCCGCACGCGCGGCAGCAGGGGCTCCCAGTCGACATCCCAGATCCAGGAGACGTCACGCCCATCGGCAATGCGGTCGTTCAGGGCCACGAGCAGGTCATGCTCGCCGGGATCGAGCAGCAACGTGCGCACGTTCTCGTTCGCGCCGGCGGGATTCTTCGCAAGCAGCAGCACCAGTTCGCGGCCGTCGACGGTGATGGTCTCCGCCCGCCCGAATGCGGCGGGCACCTCGGAGATCGCCGCGGCAGCGGCCTGTGCCGGGACCCCCATGGCGATGGCCCCTGCCAGAGCCGCCGTGGCGTTCAGGACATTGTGGAGTCCGGGCAGGGTCAGATGCAGCCGCACTTCGCCCTCGGGCGTGCGCACGCGGGGGTGCGACCCGGAAGCGCCCTCAAGACCCGCGTGGGTCACTGCCACGTCGAGATCAGGCCGGCCATACCCGCACGAGGGGCACACCCACCGGCCGAGGTGGCCAATCCACACCGCGTCGTAGGCGAGGGGTGCAGCGCAGACGCGGCAGCGGGTGGAATCGGCCGCATGCGGCAGCGCGTCCATGGTCACGGATGGGTCGTCGATGCCGAACCATAGGACGTCGCGGCCGTCGCCGAGTGCGGCGATTGCCGGATCGTCGGCACCCAGCACCAAGCGCGTGGACGGGGAGAGGGTCGCCAGCATCGTGTGCCAGCGATCCGCGATGGCCTCGAGTTCGCCGTGCCGGTCGAGCTGATCGCGGAAGAGGTTCATCAACACGATCGCCCGCGGGTGCACCCGGCTCGCGACGGCGGGAAGTGCGGCCTCGTCGCACTCAAACAGGCCGCGCGCGGTGGTACCGCGGCGGGGGCGGGATCCGGCAAGGGCGGCCGCAACCCCGGTGAGCAGGTTCGCTCCCGCACCGTTGGTGACCACCTCTGCGCCATCGCTCCGCAGGGCACCGGCAAGAAGGCGCGTGGTGGTGGTCTTGCCATTGGTGGCCGAGACAAGCGCCGTGCCGCCACCGAGGCTGGCCGCCAGGGCGCCCACGGCCCCGGGGTTGATCTTGAGCAGCACCACGCCGGGGACGGAGGTGCCACCCCCGCGGCCGAGCGCGCGGGAGGCACGCCCGGCCGCACGGGCGACCGCTGCAGATCCGGAGGCCAGGGCGCTCACGCGGGAGAGGTCACCGATCCATCGGGATGCCCGACGAGCACGTCGTCAAGCACGAGGGTGAAGAGGCCATGGTCGAGCACACCGGGAAGCGCGCGGGCCCGGGTGGCGACGGCCTGCCAGTCGGCGCCTGCGGACGGGTGCAGGTCGATGAGCACCATGCCGTCGTCGCTCAGCTCGTCGCGACGTGTCGGCGCCAGATCGGCAAGTTGATCAGCCACGCGGTCAGCCGCAAACGGCACCACTGCGAGCGGCAGGATTCCCCACTCGTCAAGGGATGCAACGATCTTCGGGGCATCGACCAGTACGAGAAAGCGCGGTGCCGACTCGGCAAGCACGCGCTCGCGCACCATCGCCCCGCCCGCGCCCTTCACGCACAGCCCGCGCGGGTCGATGGCGTCTGCGCCGTCGAATGCCAGGTCAAGCGGTTGACCGGGCGGCCCGGTGGGGATGCCGGCTTCGCGCGCCGCGGCTTCACTTCGCTCGGATGTGGCCACGCCGATGATGCGAAGACCCTCGGAGCGCACCCGCTCACCAAGGGCCACGATGCCGGCATTTGCCGCCCGGCCGGTGCCGAGCCCCACGCGCATTCCGTCTTGCACCAGCGCGGCACACGCGGCTCCGGCGGCGGCCCATGCAATTTCACGATCATTCGACATGACGCAAGGGTATGCGAGACTCGGGACGATGGACGTACACCCCGGCGACATCACGCAGATCGACACGCTCCTCGGTGGCATCCCGGGCATGACCTGCGTGCAGGTGGTGCAGGGCGAATCCCCCGCGCTGATCGACTGCGGGGCGCAGACGAGTGCGGTCACGGTGCGCGATGCGCTGCATGCCATGGGCATTGGTGCAGACGACCTCGCCTGGGTCGTGCTCACCCATGTCCATCTCGATCACTGCGGCGCGGTGGGCGATCTTGCCCAGGCCTTCCCCAATGCCACGGTGGTGGTGCATCCGCGTGGGGCGCGGCATCTTGTTGAGCCTAACCGTCTTGTGCAGGGCACCGCGGCGCTCTTCGGGAACCTCGCCCCGGTGATGGGTGGGCTTCTGGCGGTGCCAGAGGGCCGTATCGTGATTGCCGAGGACGGGCACGAGGTGGCGCTCGGAGGCGGCCGGGTGCTGCGTGCGGTGCACGCGCCGGGACATGCCCGCCATCACATGGCCCTGCTCGACGAGGGTGAGGGCGTGCTCTTCAGCGGCGACGCCATCGGTGTGCAGATGGGTGGGGGAGACCTCTACCCGTCGCTGCCGCCGCCCGAGTACGACGTCGACGCCGCGCTGGAGACCCTCGACGCCCTGGAGGCCCTCGGCGCCACCCGCGCATATGTGAGCCACGCAGGCCCAACGGCTGACCCCGGTGAAGCCTTTGATCAGGGTCGACGGGCACAGTCGGCCATGGGGCAGGCCGCCCGGGAGTCGTGGCGCACCGCGCCGGGCGACGTTGAGGCGCTGTGGCAGGCCGTGGAGCAGGCGTGGCCGTCTGACGGTGCCATCGCAACCCCCGAGGCGCGCATCCGCTGGACGGCCTTCAACTGGCTCGACAACAACGCGCTGGGTCTTGCCGGCATGGCCGAGCGGGAGGCACGCACCGCATGAGGGTGTTGGTTGAGGTTGCCGTGTTCACCGTCCGCGACCGTCGCCTGGACGTTCTGCTCGCCCGTGGCCCCGGGGCCGCATGGCTTCTTCCGGCCGGGTCGGTGGAGAACGGCGAGCCGGTCGATATTGCTGCCGCAGCCGCGGTGCGCGACGTCGCGGGCGTGCGTGGCATCACCATGGAGCAGCTCTTCACATTCGACCGGCCACCCGATGCGGTGTGCGTTGCCCACCTGGCGCTGATTGACGCCGGTCGGCATCCGTTGTCGCCGGGGCCCGACGTTGCGGACGTGCGCTGGTTTCCCCATGACGACCTGCCGACGCTGGCCGACGGACAGGACGCCGCGCTGGGCTACGGGCTTTCGCGTCTGCGGGCGAAGACCGCCTACGCGCCGGTGGCGGTGAACCTGCTGCCCGAGCTCTTCACGCTCGGCGAGATGCAGGCCGTGTACGAGGTGCTTCTCGGCCGCGAACTCGACTCCCGCAATTTCCGACGCGACGTGCTCGCCGCAGGTGTCGTCGAGGAGTCCGGAGAGGTCCGGGCCGAGGGACGAGGCCGCCCGGCACGTCTGTATCGCTCCGCAGGCGGGCATTTCGCCGTCGATGCGCGGGAGCGCCGGGTGGCCCGGCAGATTTCTTCGGGGGACGATCCGCCCGCGTAGCGGGACATTCGCCCCAGTGGCAACGCGGGCCGCCGCCGGGTGTCGTGGTAGCCTCACGCCCGTTCCTGTAACCGCTTTCCGGAGGACCGATGGCTCACGAGACGAACGACGACGACCTGCCGCAGGTCTGGCCGTTCACACTCGCGGGCCTCTTCATCGCGGTGGCCCTCATCTGGTTCTGCATCGGGTTCGCGGTGCACGACGCCGGCGAGAAGCTCTGGGCGCACTACCCCGTGTTCTGGGTGTGCCTGCTCATCGCCGTTGTGCTGATCATCGGCGGCGGTATCTGGAACACGCTGCAGTCGCGCCGCCGCTCCGCCGTCCAGCACTGACGCCGGGCCGATCGCGGTGACCGACCTGCGCTGGCGACGTGGGCGTCTTCTCGTGGCCGCGCCGCATCTGGATGACGACCCGAACTTCCATCGGGCGGTGGTGCTGGTTCTGGAGCACGCCGATGAGGGCGCCCTTGGCATCGTCTTGAACCAGCCCATGCAGGTGCTCGCCGAGGATGCCCTGCCCGAGCAGTTGGCCAACGTCGTGAGCGATGGCTCTGCGGTGCACCGCGGAGGCCCTGTGCAGCCCGGCACGGTCATCGTGCTGGCCGACTTCGCCGACACGGCGACCGCCGGTGGCATCACGTTCGACACGGTGGGCATTCTCGACCCTGACGCAGCGGAGAGTCAGGGCACCGACGGCGTCCGCCGGGCTCGCGCGTTTGGCGGCTACTCCGGCTGGGGTGGCGGGCAGCTCGAGGGCGAGATCGACTCAGACGCCTGGATTGACGCCACACCGATCGCGGACGACGTGTTCACCGACGACCCAGAGGGGTTGTGGCGCACCGTGCTGGAGCGCACCGGGGGTTCGTACCGGCTGATGGCTACGGCTCCCGAGGACCCGCTGCGCAATTAGCGAGCGGGCCCCCGGTACCGCAACCCAGGACTACGAGAGGCGGTTCGCCTCGGCCATGCTCGCGAGCTTCTGCAGCGACTGGTGCTCCACCTGTCGAATGCGCTCGCGCGTGACGTTGAACATGCGGCCGAGCTCGTCGAGGGTGCGGGGCTTCTCGCCACCCAGGCCGTAGCGCAGCTCGAGCACGCGCCGCTCGCGGTACGACAACTGATCGAGCACGTCGCGCAGTGCCTCGTCGCGCAGTGCCTGCTCGGCTGCCACCTCAGGGGCAATGCTGGTCTCGTCAGCGAGGAAGCGACCGAACTCCGACTCCTCGTCCTCACCGACCGGCTTCTCAAGCGACACGATCGGCTGGGCGCTGCGGAGAATGTCCTCCACCTCGGATGCGGGGAGGCCGGCAACCGCGCCGATCTCCTCGGCCGTGGGCTCACGGCCCAGCTGACCCACGAGGGTGCGCTCGGCGCGGCTGATCTGGTTGAGCTTCTCAACCACGTGTACCGGAATGCGGATGGTGCGGCCCTTGTCGGCAAGCGCGCGGGTGACGGCCTGCCGGATCCACCACGTGGCATACGTGGAGAACTTGAACCCACGGCGCCAGTCGAACTTCTCGACCGCGCGCACCAGGCCGAGCGTGCCCTCCTGAATGAGGTCGAGGAAGGGCAGGCCGCGTCCGCGGTAGCCCTTGGCAATCGACACCACAAGGCGCAGGTTGGCTTCCACCATCTGGGTCTTGGCGGTCTGATCGCCCGATTCGATGCGCTTGGCCAGGTCAACTTCCTGCGCTGCGGTGAGCAGCGGCACGCGGCCGATGTCCTTCAGGAACAGCTGCAGCGCGTCGGTGGTGGCCTCAACCTGGGCCTGCCGCCGCGGGCGGTCGGCCTGCTCGGCGATCTCCGCCATGCGTGCCTGCGCCTCGGTGGGCTCCAGCAGATCAATGCCGGCCTCGTCGAGCTGCTGGTAGATGTCCTCCGCCATGCCTGCTTCAACGCCGAGGGCGTCGAGCATCTCGGCAACGTCCTCAATTGAGAGGAAGCCGACTTCCTGGCCGCGCTGGAGGAGCGTGCGGAACTCGCCGTGGTCGATGAGTTCTGCGAGCTGAGTAAGTGAGGTGGTCATGCGTCTCCGGTGGTCTCCGGCACGGGGCCGGGGATCGTGGCCTGTTGCCGCCGCCGGGAGCCGGCGACGTCGCCCACTCTAGGACGAGCGGGCGAGTCGCGAAAGTGGCGCGCGGCGGCGGGTTCGTGCTAGGCGATCAGGATTCTTCGATCGTGATCGAGTTGATCACCTGGGTCTCGACGGGGCGGTCGTTGCCGCCAGTGGCACACGTGCCGATGGCCTCGACCACGTCAAGTCCCCCCACCACTCGGCCAAAGTTGGTGTGGTTGCCGTCGAGCCACGGGGTG
>CAIPNN010000263.1 GCA_903866425.1 uncultured Actinomycetes bacterium | reverse complement strand
TGGTGTCACCGGACGCCGGGCGCGCCAAGCTGGCCAACCACTTCGCCGAGAAGCTCGGTGCCCGCCTGGCCGTGCTGGCCAAGCAGCGGCCGGAGCACAACGAGGCCGAGATCACGTTCCTCATCGGTGACGTGGCGGGCAAGGCCGCCCTGCTCATTGACGACATGATCGACACCGCCGGGACGCTCTGTGCCGGTGCTGCAGTGGTGAAGAAGGCCGGTGCCACAAAGGTGCTGGCCGCCGCCACGCACGGAATCTTCTCGGGCAAGGCCTTTGAGCGGCTCGGGGATTCGGTGATCGAGGAGATCGTGGTGACCGACACCATCCCGGTGCCCGAGGGCTCGGCCGGCGGCAAGATCCAGATTCTGTCCGTCGACAGAATCCTTGCCGACACCATTCACAACGTGTTCTGCGACGAGTCGGTGAGCGAGATCTTCGCGGGCGAGAATCAGCTGTTCTGAGCCCGGTTCACTCCGCCGCGTGATCCCCTCAGAGGCGTGCCAGGAGCCGTCGGTCGAGTGACCACAGGGTTGCTCCGCTCCAGATGAGCACGAGCATGAGCACCAGCAGTGCGGGCGCCACACCGAGATGAAACGGACCGCCGACCGTGCGCCCGGCGGTGCCGATGGCGATTGCCATGTTGACGGCAAGTGCAAGCGCAACGGGCCTCGTGAGCAGGCCGAGCACGAGGAACAGGCCGCCGATGGCCTCGAGCAGCCCTGAGAGCACCACCATCGCCTCGGGCCATGGGATGCCAAACGACCGGAACGCATCGACCTCGCTCTGGAAGGTCACGAACTTGCCGATACCCGTGAACATGAAGAGGAGTCCCGGGATGACGCGAACGGCAAACAGCAGCCACGCCAGGCGTCCATGGTCGCCGCGCGGCGACAGCGTTGCGGCGACCAGGCGCGTCATGGGTCAGCCGTCCGTGGCGCGCGCACGGCAGGCGCGGATGATCTCGAGGGCCTCGGAGCGGTCACCCCAGCCACGCACCTCGGTGGCACCGGGCTCCAGGTCCTTGTACACCGTGAAGAAGTGCTCGATCTCGTTGAGCAGGTTGGGGTTGACGTCGGTGATGTCCTCGATGCCCGACCACTGCGGGTCCTTCAGCGGCACCAGAATCACCTTCTCGTCGGGGCCCTTCTCGTCGCTCATGTGGAACACGGCCACGGGGCGGGCCCGGATCCAGCAGCCCGGAAACGTGGGCTCACCCAGCAGCACGAGCGCGTCGAGCGGGTCGCCGTCCTCGGCGAGCGTTCCCTCGATGTAGCCGTAGTCGGCTGGGTATCGCATTGCCGTGAAGAGCATGCGGTCGAGCATGATGCGACCGGTCTCCTCGTCCATCTCATACTTGTTGCGGGATCCCGCGGGGATCTCCACCAGCACCATCACATCGTTGTCTCGTTGCATGGGCGCGATGGTGGCACACCCCGGAGTCGCCGTTGGCATGGGGGCATGCAATAGCCTTTGCGTATGGCACCCCCGTCGGCAAAGCGGCCCCGCATCGTTCTGGCCATCGTGTCGTCGGCCGTCCTGGCGCTGGCCGTCGCGGTCACCGCAGCCGTGGCAGGCGTCGTCTCCACTGGCGCCCTGCTTCCCGATCTGCAGCAGAAGCCCCCGTACGACATCTCCGCCCGCACTGCACCGGGTGGTCGGGTCGTGCTCACCTTTGCCTCGGCCGTGGCCAACGTGGGCCAGGGGCCGCTCATTCTCAATG
>CAIPNN010000262.1 GCA_903866425.1 uncultured Actinomycetes bacterium | reverse complement strand
GAGCACGCCGACGCCCTGTCGGCCCAGTTCCGGCACATGGGCGACACGCTGGGGTCGACATACGACTTCTTCATCCGCACCACCGACGATCAGCACAAGGCCGTGGTGCAGCAACTCATCCAGCGCATGCATGACAAGGGCGACATCTACAAGGGCTCGTACGGCGGCTGGTACTGCACCTCATGTGAGGCCTTCTACAACGAGGGCGATCTGGCCGAGGGTCAGACCTGCCCCACACACCAGCGCCCCGTGGAGTGGATTGAGGAGGAGAACTGGTTCTTCCGTCTCTCCGCGTATCAGGACCGCCTGCTCGAGCACTACGCCGCCACCGACGAGTTCGTGCGCCCCAAGTCGCGCATGAACGAGGCGCGCAGCATGGTGGAGATGGGGCTCGACGACCTCTCGATGAGCCGCGCGCAGGTGGAGTGGGGCGTCACCGTGCCGTGGGACCCGGCGCACACCGTGTACGTGTGGGTGGACGCCCTGTTCAACTACTACACGGCCCTCACCTACGCGCGCGAGGGTGAGGACCTCATCGAGCGCTTCTGGCCGCCCACGCTGCAGCTGATGGCCAAGGACATCCTCAAGTTCCACGCGGTCATCTGGCCTGCGCTGCTCATGAGCGCCGACCTCGCGCTGCCCGACCGCCTGTTCGTGCACGGGTACATCCTCAAGGGTGGCGAGCGCCTGTCGAAGACCACGGGCAACATTGTTGACCCGTTCCCGTACATCGATCGCTACGGCCTCGATGCGCTGCGGTACTACCTGGCCCGCGAGATCCGCTTTGGCGACGACGGCACGTTCACCGATGAGGGCTTTCACCAGCGGTACACCGCCGAGCTCGCCAACGACTTCGGCAACCTGCTGTCGCGCTCGGCCAAGATGATCGAGCGCTACCGCGATGGCGTTGTGCCGCTCGACGGCGGGGCCGACACCGAACTGGCTGCCGAGGCCGCCGATGCCGTCGCCGCGGTGAACGCGCACTTCGCCAAGGACGACGTGACGGGTGCCATCGAGGCGGCATGGGTGTGGGTGCGCCGCCTCAACCGCCTGGTGGAGGAGCGCGAGCCGTGGACGCTCGCCAAGGATGACGCCAAGGCGGCCGAGCTCGACCAGGCGCTCTTCAGCGTGGCCAATGGCCTGCGCATCGCAGCCATCCTGCTGTGGCCGGTCATCCCGGGCTCGTGCGAGAAGGTGCTGGCCGCACTGGGTGAGCCCGCCGATGAGGTGTCACTGGCGCGTGCGGCATGGGATGCCGGTACGCCGGGCGCCACCGTTGCCCCCGGCGACCCGCTGTTCCCGCGCGTCGAGGTGGAGGAGCCGGCGGCATAGTCGACTCGCACTGCCACCTGCCGTCGTGCGACGGATCCATCGCCGACCTCATCACCGCGGCGCTGTACGCAGGCGTTGATCGCATGGTCACCATCGGGTGCGGACGCGAGTCGTCGGAAGAGGCCGTCGCGCTGGCCGATGCGCACCCCGAGGTGTATGCGGCAGTGGGCGTGCATCCAGTGGATGCGGGCAAGGGCAACTGGCGCGACAGCGATGTTGACTGGATTCGCGACCTGGCCCAGCACGAGAAGGTGGTGGGCATCGGCGAGTGCGGACTCGATTACTTCCACGACCGCACCACGCCCGACGACGCCCTCAGGGCATTCCGCGCCCAGGGTGAGATCGCGGCCGATCTGGGCATGCCGCTCATCATCCACACCCGCGACGCGGCTGACGACACCATGCAGATCCTGCGCGACCTGGGGCACGACAAGGTGCTGCTGCACTGCTTCAGCATTCCCCAGTACCTCGACGAGGCTGCCGATCGTGGCTGGACCATGAGCATCGCCGGGCCTGTGACCTTCCCCAAGAACCTCGAGCTGCGTGACGCCGTGCCGCGCATCCCCGAAGGGCAGCTGCTGGTGGAGACCGACGCGCCGTACCTGGCCCCGGTTCCCATGCGCGGCAAGCGCAATGAGCCCGCGTACGTGGCGCACACCCTCACGTGCGTGGCCGAACTGCGGGGCGTTGATGTGGACGACCTCGATGCGGTGACCACCGCCAACGCCGCCAGGGTGTTCGGCTGGTGAGCGACACCCCGGATCGCGTCGGCACGCAGCGACTGCTGGAGCGCCACGGAATCCGGCCCGATACCGACCTGGGCCAGCACTTCCTGCTGGATGAGAACCTGGTGGATCTGGCCATCCGCATGGCCGAGGTGGGGCCCGACGACGTGGTGCTGGAGATCGGCCCCGGCCTTGGCACCCTTACCGCGGCCCTCGCCCGCACTGCCCGCACGGTGCACGCCATCGAGTTCGACCGTCGCATGGAGCCGGCCCTCGCCGACAGCACCGCCGGCGCCGGCGACGTGCGCATCATCTGGGGCGACTGCATGAAGGTGGACCTCGCGGCGCTCGACCCCGCACCCACGCGCGTGGTGAGCAATCTTCCGTACCACGTCGCCACACCGGTGCTTGTGGAGACCATCGCGCAGTTGCCCGAGGTGGGGATGTGGGCGCTCATGACGCAGTCCGAGGTTGCCGACCGCTGGCTGGCACCGTCGGGCTCACGCATGTACGGCGGCCCGTCGGTGACGATTCAACTGGCAACCGAGGCGGCCGGCCGCCGCAAGGTGGGTCGCGAGGTGTTCTCGCCGCGCCCGCGCGTTGACAGCGCACTTGTGGCGCTCCGCCGCATCGGTCCTGCCCCGTCACCTGACGTGCGCTCGCTCGTGCGTGCAGCGTTCGCCGTGCGTCGCAAGACGCTCGCCAATGCCCTGGGTCAGGCGGGCGCCGACCGCGCGGCGGAGCGCGAGGCGCTCACGGCGATGGGCCTGTCGGAAACCGCCCGCCCCGAGGACCTCGCACCCACGGCATACCCCGACCTGACCG
>CAIPNN010000261.1 GCA_903866425.1 uncultured Actinomycetes bacterium | reverse complement strand
TGCTGGAGGCACTCGGTGGCTGAGCAGGCCGGCATACGCGAGAACGTGCCGCTGGCCCCCTTCACCAGCATCAAGGTGGGCGGACCTGCCGACGCCGTTGCCGTATGCACGTCGTTCGCCGGCGTCACCGAGGCACTTCGGTGGGCCGCCGATCGCAATGCGCCCGTGGCCGTGGTGGGGAAGGGGTCCAACCTCATCGTCGATGACGCGGGCTTCCGGGGGCTCGTGATTCGCCTGGCCGGACGCCTGTCGTCCATCTCGGTGCGCGGCGCCGACACCCTGTGGTGCGGCGGCGGGGCATCCCTGCCGCGCGCCGTGCAGCGTGCGGCCACCGCGGGGCTCACCGGGCTCGAGTTCGGCGCAAGCATCCCCGGCACCGCCGGTGGCGCGGTCGCCATGAACGCCGGCGCCTATTCGTCGGACCTCTCGCAGGTGCTCGAGTGGGCGGTGATCTGCGATGCCAACGGCCGCCGCAAGGTGGGCCGGGACGACCTCGCAATGGGCTACCGCACCACCTCCGTGCAGGGCAATGAGGTGGTTGCCGCCGTGGGGTTCCGCCTGGCCCCCGGCGACCCTGCCGACATCAAGACGACACTCGACGGCCTGCGCACGCACCGCCGCACCACGCAGCCACAGGGCGTGCGCACGTTCGGCAGCGTTTTCACCAACCCCGAGGGCGATTCGTCCGGCCGCCTCATCGAGGCCGCGGGCCTCAAGGGCTTTACCCTTGGCGGTGCGCGCATCTCACCGGTGCACGCCAACTTCATCGAGGCGGGGAAGGACTGCCGCGCGGCGGACGTGATCGCCCTCATGGATGAGGCCCGCCGGCGGGTGCGCGATGCCGGCGGCCCGGTGCTGCATGCCGAGGTGCGGTACCTGCACCCCGAGTGGGGCATCGGCGCCCCGCCGCTCGCGGAGATCGCGTGAGCACCGACCGACCCCGCCGCCCGTCCCGGCCAAAGCGCCCCACGCGGCCGCGTCGCACCGTGCGTGGTTCCCGGGTGTCGGGGCGCATGCCCTCGCCCGAGCAGCGCGACAAGGTGCTGCGCGTTGGCGGCTTCATCACCGTGGTCACCGTGGCGCTGGTGCTGCTCATTCTCTGGGTCGTCAGCGGCCCGCTCACGGGTATCTCCAACGTCACGGTGGTCGGGTACACCGGCCCGTACAAGGAACAGGTGCAGGAGAGCGCCGAGCTGGTGGCCGAGACGGGGTCGATGGTGCGTCTGCCGAGCGGGGACATGCGCATCGCCCTCACCAGGTTCCCCGGCGTGCTCGACGCCACCATCGAGCGTGACTGGCCGCGGTCAATCACCGTGCAGGTGACCGAGGGCGAGCCCGTGGCCATCCTCGCCGTGGATGGCGGTGGCAGATATCTGCTGTCGCCGTCGGGCCAGGTGATGGGGAAGGCCGGAAGCCGTGCCGGCCTGCCGGTGATCGCCGTCAAGGCGTATCCGCCGGGTGGTGTGCTCGCGGGGCGCGGCCAGCGCGCGGCGCTTACGTTCATCGGGTGGTTGCCGCCCGAGATCGCCGGCCGCATCCGCGATCTGCACGCAGTCGGCGGTGGCTTGCAGGCCAAGTTGAACAATGGGCTGGTGCTCCGTCTGGGATCGGCCACGAACCTGGCCGAAAAGGCGCAGGCGCTGGTGGCGGTGATCTCGCAGGCCGACCCCAAGGCGCTCGACATGGCCGCCTATCTCGACCTCTCAAAGCCTTCCCGGCCGATGCTCGGCAGCTCGCTTGTCACCGTCATTCCCAGCGACGGCACGTCCACCACCGGGGTGGACACCACCGGGGTTGGCACCACGGGGGTCGACACCACCGGCGGCGTCGACGGCACCGCAACCACCGACACCACCGGAACAACGCCCTAACCCTCAACCCGTACTTGAGGCTGAGGGGGTGACGTGGAACAGGGCTCAACCCGGGATTGAGCCCGCCGGGGGGAAGGAGTACGGTCGCCGCGGGCGAAACGTGCCCCCGAGTACCCAGAGTCCGTACATGCCCCGGGAGGACCGGCGTCGTGGAGAGCAGTAACTACCTGGCTGTCATCAAGGTCGTCGGCGTCGGCGGCGGCGGATCCAACGCCGTCAACCGCATGATCGACGCGGGCGTGCGCGGCGTGGAGTTCATCGCCGTCAACACCGATGCGCAGGCACTCACCGGCTGCGACGCCGACATCAAGATCCACATCGGCGGCACCATCACCCGTGGCCTTGGCGCAGGCGCCGAGCCGCGCGTGGGTCGCGAGGCCGCCGAGGAGAGCCGCGAGGAGCTCAAGGAGGCCGTGCGCGGCGCCGACATGGTGTTTGTCACCGCCGGCGAGGGTGGCGGCACGGGTACCGGAGCCGCGCCGGTGATCGCCCAGATCGCACGCGAGCAGGGCGCACTCACCGTGGGCGTGGTCACCCGCCCGTTCTCGTTCGAGGGCAAGCAGCGCTCCCGCCGTGCCGACGACGGCATCGAGGCGCTTCGCCAGCAGGTCGACTCGGTCATCATCATCCCGAACGACCGTCTGCTCGAGGTTGTCGACCGCAACACGTCGATCGTCGACGCCTTCAACATGGCCGACGACATCCTGCGCCAGGGCGTGCAGGGCATCACCGACCTCATCACCGTGCCGGGCCTCATCAACCTCGACTTCGCCGACGTGCGCACCATCATGTCGGGCGCAGGCTCGTCGCTCATGGGCATCGGCCTGGCCACGGGTGAGACCCGCGCCGCCGACGCCGCACGCGCCGCAATTTCGTCGCCGCTCCTTGAGACCAGCATGAAGGGCGCCACCGGCGTCATCCTCTCCATCGCCGGCACGGCTGACCTCGGCCTGTTCGAGGTGGACGAGGCCGCGAGCATCGTGCGCGAGTCGGCCGACCCCGACTGCAACGTCATCTTCGGCACCGTCGTTGACGAGACCCTCGGCGACAACGTGCGCGTCACGGTCATTGCCACAGGCTTCGACGACGGCCACCGCGAGGCCACCAAGAAGGCCCGCGCCGAGCGCGACCGTCCGGCATTCGGCCGTTCGGCCGCCAGCGAGTCGCGTGCCGCCGCACCGCGTCGCACCGAGCGCACCTCGTTCGACGTGTCGGGCGATGTGCTCGACGTGCCGTCGTTCCTGAAAGACTCGTAGCGCTCCGCATGTGATCGGCGTGGCCGCGGCCCGCCGGTCGGCATTGGCCTTGCTCCCTATGACGGTCGCTGCGACCAACGCCGACCGTCGGACCTCATCGCGCCGTGCACCCGTTGCCCCGGTCCTGTCGGTAGCCTGCCCGGCGTGACCGAACTTCAGAGGACATCGCTGTTTGACGCCCACGTGGCCGCCGGGGCGAAGATCGTCGATTTCGCCGGGTGGGAGATGCCTGTGGAGTACGAGGGGGTGCGCGCGGAGCATCTGGCCGTGCGGTCCACCTGCGGGCTCTTCGACGTGTCGCACATGGGCCAGATCGATGTGACAGGCCACGGTGCCCGGGAGTTCCTGCAGTCGGTGCTCACCAACGACATCACGCGCATCGGCCCCGGGCAGGCGCAGTACACGCTGCTGCCCGACGACAACGGCGGGGTCATTGACGACCTGCTGGCCTACGCGCTGCTCGACCGCTTCCTGCTGGTGGTCAACGCATCGAACATCGCCCCGTGCGTCGAGCGCGTCACCAGCCTCGCGCCCGCGGGCGTGACGGTGGTCAACCGGTCGCCCGAGGTGGCCATGCTCGCGCTGCAGGGCCCCACCTGGGCCAAGGCGCTCACGCCCATCTCCTCGCCCGAGCCGTTCTCGCTGCCGTACATGGAGGCCACCGAGGCCACCGTGGCCGGGGTGCCGTGCCTGGTGGCACGCACCGGCTACACCGGCGAGCCCGGGGTGGAGATCATGTGCCCGGCCGAGGCCGCGCCGGCGATCTGGGACGCCCTCATGGCAGTACCCGACGCCCCGGTGCCGGCAGGCCTCGCCGCCCGCGACACCCTTCGTCTGGAGATGGGCTACCCGCTGTACGGCAACGAGCTGGGCCGCGACCGCAGCCCCATCAGCGCGGGCCTCAAGTGGGCCTGCGACCTGAAGCACGGCGGCTTTCCCGGCGCCGAGCGCATGCAGCGCGAGGCAGAGGACGGCACGCCCGATCGCCTGGTGGGCATCGTGCTCACAGAGAAGGGCATCCCGCGCGGCGGCTGCGCCGTGATGGCCGATGGCCAGCAGGTGGGCACCGTCACCAGCGGCACCCTGTCGCCGTCCCTCGGCGTGGGCGCCGCACTCGCGTACGTTTCACCCGATCATGCGCACGTGGGGGCCAAGCTCTCCATCGACGTGCGTGGCAAGGAGAAGTCGGCCGAGGTCACCTCGCTGCCGATGGTCGATACATCACCCAGGAAGGAACACCACTCGTGAGCGACGAGACCTACCCCGGAGACCTGCGCTACCACCCCGAGCACGACTGGGCGCGCGTGGACGGCGACGTGGCCACCTTCGGCGTCACGTGGTTCGCGCAGGACGCCCTGGGCGAGGTTGTCTACTACGACCCGCCGGCCGTGGGCGACACCGTCACCGCGGGATCCTCATACGGCGAGCTCGAGTCGGTGAAGGCCGTGAGCGACATCATCGCCCCCGCCAGCGGCGAGGTGGTCGAGGTGAACGACGCCGTGAGCGACACGCCTGAGCTTGTGAACGGCGACCCGTACGGCGGGGGATGGCTCATCAAGGTGCGCCTGTCCGACCCGGCTGAGCTGGACGGCCTCATGGACGAGGCGGCCTACCGCGCGTACCTCGCCGGCCTGAACGGCTAGGCGGCACCCGTGAGCCTTGAGGCGCGTCTCACCGACGACATGAAGGCCGCCATGAAGGCGGGCGACAAGGACACCCTGGGTGTGGTGCGCCGCGTGATCTCCAGCATCAAGAACGCGCGCATCGAGAAGCGCGAGGATCTCACTGAGCAGGAGGAGATCCGCGTGGTGCGCTCCATTGCCAAGCAGCACAAGGAGAGCATCGAGCAGTTCCGCGCCGCAGGGCGTGAGGACCTGGCCAGCAAGGAAGAGGCCGAGCTCGAGATCCTGTCGGTGTACCTGCCGGCCGAGATGGACCAGGCGCAGTTGGAAGCCGTCGTCGACGCAGTGATCGCCGACACCGGCGCGTCGTCCATGAAAGACATGGGCGGCGTGATCAAGGAAGTCATCGCCCGCACGGGCGGCCAGGCCGAGGGCGGGGCTGTCAGCGCCTTGGTGAAGGGCAAGCTCGGGGGCTAGCGCCCCGAGCCCATCGATTCGACCGATTCAGGAGAACACCCGATGACGAACGTTGACCACGCGGATGATCTCACTGCCGCCATGGCGGAACTGCGCGATCGCGCTGAGCAGCACGGAGCGCCGTCGCTACAGGACGGCGTGCTGTATTTCGGCGACACGGCGATTCCGAAGCCCGACTTCGAGATCGTCACGTCCGTGCATACCGGGCACGGCTGCACGGCGACCATCTTCGTCGCCGCTGGTGAGGGCTTCGAGCGTGCAACCACGACCATCGTCCGCGACGGCGAGCGTGCAGTGGGCACGGAACTCGATCCCGCTGGCCCCGTCATCGGCCCGGTCCGTGCCGGCGAGTCGTACCGCGGCCCCGCCGACATCCTGGGTGTGATGCACGACACCTACTACGAGCCCATCATCGACGCCGACGGTGCCGTGATCGGCGCCTTCCTGGTGGGGTTCCCTCACAGCGACTAGGGCGATGGCAAGGTGAACTCGCCCTGCGGGCAGGAGATGCGAAGCGACCTCGGGCCATCAGGCTGCACGTCG
>CAIPNN010000260.1 GCA_903866425.1 uncultured Actinomycetes bacterium | reverse complement strand
CTTGCCGAGCAGGAGGGCGGCCGCGCCAGCCTGGTGAACCCGCGGGCCAGCGCCAGTGCACTGGTGAAGGGCTTCGCCGATGGCGGGTGGCGCGACGCCGACCCGGGCGACATCCCGGTGGGCGTGATGGAGGAGTGGGTTGAGGCCGCCGCGGTTGACACCGGGTGGGCCGAGGTGGCCGAGAAGGTCACCGCAGGGTTCGACCCCCGCGGCGCACACGCATGGTGGGCGCTGTCGGGTGTGGTGGCGCGCAAGGCGCAGAATGGCGACGAGCAGCCCCTCTGGCGCGCGTGGGCCACGGCCCTGCTGGTGCACCCCGAGCTGCGCCAGGCGCTGCCCACCGACGCACCGCGTGCCGTGCTCGACCGTCTTCGCATGACCGCCCGCGAGCGCATCCGCGCCCTGTGGTTCCACGCCGATCAGGCCGGCAAGTGGGACAACGTGGCGTCACTTGAGCAGCAGGGGCGTTCATCCGAGCGCCGCCGCCGCTGGTCGGCACTCGACTCCGCGTCGTCATGGGCCCCCGCGTGGGCCTGGGAGGTGTCGCGCGGGCTGGCCGATGTGAGCAGGCCCGGGCGGAATCAGGAACTGCACCGCATCGCCAAGTGGGAGTCGCAGCACCTCATCGAGAACGGCGGCGACCTGGGGCTCATCGGCCTGTGGCTGCGCGCGGTGGGTGCGCCCGCGCCCGAGCCCATCGCACCGCCCGAGGGTGAGCAGCCGCTCAAGCCCGGTGTGGCGGGCCGTCTGGTGCTTGCACTCGGCCCTGGCGACGTGCCGCAGAAGAGCGAGGACATCCGCATCGCCAGCCGGGCCGCCGGTGCCTGCGGTGGCTGGGCCGCGCTGCGCGGCGCACTCGACGCCCTCGACTGGACCACGCCCGATGGCCGCCGCGCACTGCGCGCGGCCGTTGGCACCCGCAACGCACGTGCCCTGCAGAGTCGCCGTGCCTGGAACCAGCTGCGTCCCAAGTGTCCGCGTCTGCCGGCCGCCGAGGACGTGGGCATTGGCGAATCGGGCAAGGGCGGGGGCGGTGGTGACGACAGCGCGGCATCGCGCAAGCGCCGCCGACGTCGCCGCAAGATGAGCACGGCCGACGTGGCAAACGGCGCCACGCCCACCAGCAATGGCGATGGAGCGGTGGCAGGTGGCAATGGCGCTTCGGCTGCGGAACCGTCGTCTGATGGCGCTGCGCCCGCGGCAGGTGAGGGTGCGAGCGCCCCAGCGCGCAAGCGCCGCCGCCGACGTCGCCGTAAGGCTGCCGGCGCATCTGCACCCGAGGCACCCGCGGCCGAATGAGCGAGCCGCCCTCCGCCCCCACGCCTGAGGGGGCCGATGCGGTCGCCGACCGCCGTTGGGGGCAGGTGCGCGAGATCGCAGTGGCGATCGGCCGGCTCGAGGCCGCCGAGCGCGATCGCGATCTCACCGACGACGAGCAGATGTCGCTGGCCCGCCTGCGCATCGAGGCTGAACGGGCCAGTGCCCGCGCGGTGCTGGCCGACGAGCTTGCCGATCGCATCGCGTCGGCCGAGCGGGCCAGGCGAACGCCCTCCACGGGGTAGGTGGT
>CAIPNN010000259.1 GCA_903866425.1 uncultured Actinomycetes bacterium | reverse complement strand
CGGGGGCGAGATTGACATCGTGGCCGAGCGCAGGGGCATCCTGGCCGCCTGTGAGGTGAAAACGCGCACCCAGCACGACCCCCACTCCCCGCCCATCCGCCTGGCACAACGCGAACGCCTTGCCCGGGCCGCCCTCGCATACGTGGGACGCCACCCGGGGTTTGCAGGGCACGCAATCCGCCCCGACCTCATCGTGGTGGTACCGCGGGGCGCCGGATGGGACATCACCCGCATCGAGGACATCACCCCGGATCACTACTCGAACAACGTGAGGCGGTCCCCATAGGCGTCTGAGTTGAACGACAGCCGGTGCAGGGGGCTTGGCCCATGCGCCCGCACGGCATCCTTGTGCGATGCGGTGATGTACCCCACGTGGCCATCGAACCCATACGCGGGGTACCGGGTGGCAGCGGGGCCGCGCATGAGGCGGTCACGGGCCTCTTTCGCGATGACCGACGCGGCCGCGATGGCAGCGCTGGTGGCGTCGCCCTTGATCACCTTGCGGTGCGGTGGGGCGTCCGGTCCAAGATCAAAGCCATCCACCAGCGCCAGATCGGCCACGGGGACGATTCCGCGGAGCGCCCGGATCATCGCGTTGATGTTGGTGCGGTGCAGGCCCTCCGCATCGATCGTGCGCGGGGTCGCTGAGATGACCACCACCTGCTCGGCATATGCCCAGACCGCACCCACCAGCGTGGCACGCCGGCGCGGGGTGAGCCGCTTGGAGTCGTCGAGCCCCGAGAGCGCATCACGTGCGGTGCTCGACATCGACCTGAGGTCGAGGCACACCGCGGCGGCCACCAAGGGCCCCGCGAGGCACCCGCGCCCGGCCTCATCGGCACCGGCCAGGCGGTCGACCCCAAGCGCGAGGTCGTGATCGAGCAGCGACGGCCGCGGTGCGCGTGCAGGCATGCGCCCACGCTACCGGTGCAGCGCTGTGGCGACCTGCCCCGGAACGACGAGGGCCCGCGCGATGGCGGGCCCTCGTGAACTCAGTCGGCGGCGGCAGGCGCCCCGGGGATCACTCCTCGGTGGCGGTCTCCTCGACCACTGCCTCAACCTCAACGGCCTCCACCTCGGCAGCCTCCACAGGCGCCGGCGGCGCAGCCACGGGGGCCGCGGTCTGGGTGGTCTGCCAGTTCTGCAGCTCGCGGACGCGGGCCTTCTTACCGACGCGGTCGCGCAGGTAGTAGAGCTTGGCGCGACGGACGTCACCCTGCATGGTGCGCTCGATCTTCTCGATCTTGGGCGAGTGCACGGGGAACGTGCGCTCCACACCAACACCGAAGCTCTGCTTGCGCACCGTGAAGGTCTCGCGCGACGACGAACCCTGACGCTTGATGACCGTGCCCTCGAAGACCTGCACGCGGCGGCGCTGGCCCTCAATCACCTGGAAGTGCACGCGCACGGTGTCGCCCGGGCGGAACTCGGGGACGTCGTCGCGGATCTGCATCCGCTCCAGGGTTTCAATCACGGTCATTGCTGTGGATCCTCCATCGATGAAAGCGACGGCGAGAATAGCAGTACGTCGGCAGAAGGCGCAGGACGTACTTCGGAACGCCGCCATTCCTCAATTGCGCCGTGGTCACCGGACAGCAGCACCGGCGGAACGCCCCACCCGCGGAACTCCGCAGGACGCGTGAAATGGGGGTGCTCGACCTGCCCTTCAAGGCCCGGGGAGAACGACTCCCGGTCGAGCGACTGCGCATTGCCGAGCGCCCCCGGCATGCGGCGCGCAAGGGCATCGATGATGGTCATGGCAGCCACCTCGCCGCCGGCCAGCACAAAGGGCCCCAGGCTGATGGCGTCGTTGGCCAGATGCGTGTGAATGCGCTCGTCAAAGCCCTCGTAGCGCCCCGCAAGCAGCGTGAGGTCGGGCACCTCTGCGAGCTCGCGCGCCACGGCGTCGGTGAAGGGGCGCCCGCGGGGCGTGAGCACCACCACCCGGCGGTGATCGCGTACCTGCTCGGCCGGCATGCCGTAGATGGCCTCAAATGCCGCGGCCATCACATCGACGCGCAGCACCATTCCCGGTCCTCCGCCGTACGGGGAGTCGTCCACCTGCCCCTGCCCCAGCGGCGTGTGCTCGCGCGGGTTGAAGCACCGGATCTCAAGACCACCCTGGGCAGCGGCGTTGTTGAGGTGCCGCGGGCGGCGCATCCAGTCGAACCACTCGGGAAACAGGGTGAGGACGTCGATGCTCATTCCCCCTCCCCCCACGCCCAGTCGCCCAGCAGGTCGTCGCGCAGCAGAATGACGCCAGCCTCGTGGTCGATCTCGACGACGGCGTCGTAGGTGAAGGGCACCAGCACCTGGCCTGCGGGGCCATCCACCGACAGGGAGTCGTTGGCCGGACCGGGCACCACATCGCGCACGGGGCCGAGCACCCGCGCGCCGGCACGTACCTCGAACCCGATGAGGTCGCGCACGTAGAACGTCTCATCGTCATCGGGCACCGGCAGCATGCCGGCGTCGACCATCAGCGTGCCGCCCACCAGCGGGGCGACATCGTCACGGGTCTCGATGCCCTCGAAGGCGATGACCGCCTTCGGCACGTCACCGCGCCGGAAGGCCAGCACCAACTCACGGTCGGTGCCGTCCACGCGCACGGTCACCGCATCACCCACATCAAGGGTGCCGAGGGTTGGGCCATCGGCGTGCGCAGTGATGTCGCCACGCACTCCGTGCGGGCGCCCGAGACGCGCGATGGCGACCCGATCGCCCATGCCGCTCATCGTCTAGTCGACGATGCGGAGGCCCAGGCCGCCCGCACTGCGCGGCCCGGTGGCCGCGCGCAGCAGCGTGCGCAGTGCGTGCGCGCCGCGGCCGCCACGACCGATCACCTGACCCCGATCGCGCTCGGCCACAACGAGGTCGACCACGGGCTCGCCGCGTTCCTCGCCGACGGACGCCGACACCTCGTCGGGGTTCTCGACCATCGCCCGCGCAATGCGGGCGACCATCTCTGCAGCGCGTGCGTCGTCGCTCACGGGCAGATCAGCCGCGGGCGCGGACGATGGAGATGAGCTTCTTCACGGGGTCGGACGGCTGCGCGCCGTTGCCGATCCAGAAGTCGGCCCGCTCAAGGTCGACCTCGACGATCGACGGGTCGGTCTGCGGGTTGTAGCGACCGATCGTCTCGATGTTGCGACCGTCACGCGGCGAGCGCGCGTCGGACACCACAACACGGTAGATCGGGTTCTTCTTGCTGCCCACGCGGGCGAGGCGGATCTTGACCACTGTGCTCCCTAGGGGATGTTGTCTGTCAGCCCATGCCCATGGGGAGCGACGGCATTCCGCCCTTCCCCATGCGCTTCATGAGCTTCTGCATCTGCTTGAACTGCGCCAGGAGTTGATTGACCTCCTGAACCGTCGTCCCACTGCCGGTGGCAATTCGACGACGGCGACTGCCGTTGATGATGTCCGGACGGCTGCGTTCGGGCATCGTCATGCTGCTGATAATCGCCTCGATGCGGTCAATTCGCCGCTCGTCGACGTCAACGTCCTTCATCTTTGCAGCCTTGCTGAACCCGGGGATCATGCCCATGACCTGACCCAGCGGGCCCATCTTGCGCACTTGGCGCAGCTGCTCGAGGAAGTCGTCAAGCGTGAGGTTACCTCCCCGGAGGCGTTCCTCCATACGCTTGGCGTCATCCACGTCCACCGTCTGCTGCGCCTTCTCGATGAGGCTCAGCACATCGCCCATGCCCAGAATGCGCGATGCCATGCGATCGGGGTGGAACGGCTCGAGGGCATCCACCTTCTCGCCGGTACCCACGAACAGGATGGGCTTGCCCGTGACCGAGCGCACCGAGAGGGCCGCGCCACCACGTGCATCGCCGTCGAGCTTGCTCAGCACCACGCCGTCAAACTGCACGGCATCCTGGAATGCGGTGGCCACGTCGACGGCCGTCTGGCCGGTCATGGCGTCAACCACCAGCACCACGCTGGTGGGCTTGACGGTGTCGCGGATGGCCACCAGCTCGGCCATCATCTCTTCATCAATGGTGAGGCGGCCGGCGGTGTCGACAATCACCACGTCGCGGCCGGTGCGCTTGGCGGCGGCGATGCCGTCCTTCGCAATGGCGACGGGATCGGTGGCGCCCTTCTCGAGATGCACCGGAACGCCGATCTGGTCACCCAGCACGGCGAGCTGATCCATGGCGGCCGGGCGGTGCACGTCGCAGGCCACCATCATCGGCGCACGGCCCTCGTTGAGCAGGTGACGCGCGAGCTTGGCGGTGCAGGTGGTCTTTCCGGAGCCCTGAAGGCCAGCCATCAGGATGACCGTGGGCGGATTGGGCGCCATGGCGAGGCTCACGTTCGCGCCACCCATCAGGCGCGTCAGCTCCTCGTTGACGATCTTCACGACCTGCTGGTCGGGGGTGATGGACGACATCACCTCGTCGCCGGTCGCACGCTCCTTGATTGCGGAGGTGAGCTGCTTGACCACGGGCAGGCTGACGTCGGCCTCGAGCAGCGACAGGCGGATAGCCCGCATTGCCTTGTCGATGTCGGCCTCGGTGAGCTTCCCTCGGCCCCTGAGACCGGAGAAGACGCCCTGCAGCTTGTCGGAGAGTGCGTCGAACACGTGACCCGGGAGGGTAGCGCCCTACCCGCCACTCCCGGAATCGGGCGAGAAGATGGCCTCGGCAAAGCCCTTGGCGTCAAACGGCTGCAGGTCGTCCACACCCTCCCCCACGCCCATCATGGTCACGGGGATTCCGAGCTCGCGGTGGATGGCGAGCACGATGCCCCCGCGGGCCACGCCGTCCAGTTTGGTGAGCACCAGACCGCTCACCGGCACGGCCTCCGAGAACAACTTGGCCTGCGACAGGCCGTTCTGGCCCGTGGTGCTGTCAATGACCAGCAGCACGTGGTGCGGGGCGCCATCCATGGCCTTGCCGGTGACCCCGTGCACCTTGCGCAGCTCCTCCATGAGGTTGTGCTGGGTCTGCAGGCGGCCCGCGGTGTCGATGATG